>NZ_JAAHGT010000490.1 GCF_010672385.1 Okeania sp. SIO2F4 | reverse complement strand
AAGATTGTTGTTGGGTTTCGTCCCTCAACCCAACCTACTAGACTGACACAGCTAAAACTGTGCAATAGATTTTTGTATATAGATGTCTTTTTCTCCCCACCCCCCCCACACTCCCCACACTTCCCACCCTCCCCATCTAATGCACCATTTAAGGTGTGTCGGTCCACTACTCGATTGTTTCATCTAAAAATGTGCATTAGAAAATGTGGGGGTGGAGGAATGTAATGACGGGGTGATGGGGTGATTGTCAAAAAGGCTAATGCACCATTTAAGGTGTGTCGGTCCACTAAAAGCTTGGCAATATTTTAGCTGTGCGACACCAGTAGGTAGGGGGACAAATCTTATGGGTTACTATCTTAGCTGATACCAAATCTGCCACTCAAAAGGTACAAGGTACTTTTTTGAATCCTCTTTAACCCTCTACCCATATCCCCTACACCTCATCTACTTAATTTATACAATTAGTCCAGGATGGCGCAAATAACCGACAAGTCACAAAATCTTCAAACCCTCCTTGGTAATCAATACTTTTAACTTTTGACTTCCCCATAGTGGCACTAGCTATTTATTTGTAACATTATTTAATGACTTTGGTATGATTTGGCATTTCCATCGGAATTGAAATACCCCGCTAAACCCACTTTTTCCCTAAACCTAGCTCTATGGGGGGTGTTCTGCTGACATTAAGATACTTTCAACATTCATGTCACAAAGTATTAAAGATGCCAGTGTTGCGACTTCACGCTATAACAAAGAGTAATGGGTAATTTGGAAACTGAGAGAATTGTTTGACTTTTGCCCCTAGATCAAATCAGGGTCATTACAAGACAATTGGCGATGAGTAAGCATTTTATTTCTAACTTATCACTGTTTAACATTATATAGATATAGTCTTAATGTTGATCGAACTCTTTTGTTTCTGAAACTACCCTCGCGCATCGCGAACTTTATTTAGTTTTAGTTGGCATTCCTAATCTCTATGCTGCGAATAATTACTCAGTGGGTTGAGGCACAAGCTGAATTAAAACGCATCACAGAGCGTACCCACGATGATATGGCTATTCATAAAGAAACAACGGTGCGAGAAATTTTGCGCTCCGTTAGAGAAAAAGGTGATGAAGCTCTGTTACACTATACTTCTGAGTTTGACCATATCACTTTGACTCCAGAAGAGTTAAAGGTGGGTGGTTCAGAATTAGATGCGGCTTATCAGCAAGTAAATAAGGACTTATTAAGTTCAATTCGTTTGGCTGCTAAACAGATAGAAGCTTTTCACCGACAACGAGTTCCTAAGTCCTGGGTGCAGTTTGGTGATGATGAGGTGGTCTTGGGCAAACGCTATACTCCTGTTGATAGAGCTGGACTTTATGTTCCTGGTGGTCAGGCTGCTTATCCGAGTACAGTTCTGATGAATGCTATTCCTGCTAAAGTGGCTAAAGTCCCCAAGATTGTTATGGTGACACCACCTGCTCAAGGAAAAAAAATTAATCCTGCTGTACTTGTGGCTGCTCAAGAAGCAGGTATTCAAGACATTTATCGAATCGGAGGGGCCCAGGCAATAGGTTCTCTGGCTTATGGTACTGAGACTATCCCAAAAGTGGATGTGATTACTGGGCCTGGTAATATCTATGTAACTTTGGCCAAGAAAATTGTTTATGGTACAGTAGGTATTGATTCTTTGGCTGGACCTTCAGAGGTACTGATTATTGCAGATTCTCAGGCTAACCCGGTTCATCTGGCAGCAGATATGTTGGCTCAAGCAGAACATGACTCTTTGGCTGCTGCTATTTTATTGACTACAGATTCAGCACTAGCACGTCAGGTGGTGGTAGAGGTGGAACGACAACTCCAGGATCATCCACGTCGCACTTTGACAGAAAAGGCGATCGCCCATTATGGTTTGGTGGTGGTGGTTGAATCTCTGAAAGCTGCTGCTGAACTTTCTAATCAATTTGCTCCAGAACACTTGGAATTAGAAGTTTCAGATCCTTGGGATATATTGGAAAATATTCGCCATGCTGGTGCTATTTTCCTTGGTTATTCAACTCCAGAAGCTGTGGGAGACTATTTAGCAGGGCCAAATCACACTTTGCCGACTTCTGGCGCTGCTCGTTATGCTTCGGCATTAGGGGTAGAAACTTTTATGAAGCATTCTAGTTTGGTTCAATATTCTCCTAATGCTTTGCAAAAGGTTGCTTCTGCTATTGATGTATTGGCTACTGCTGAGGGTTTGCCTTCTCATGCTAACTCAGTGAGACTGAGGACGAAAGTTCAGGAGCAGGAACAACAAGAGTGGGTAAAAAAAGAAACAACTAGTCAGGAAAATGATGGTAAAAATTTATAAATGATGCCAGGTGACTCCCGTTAGAATCTTTAGATCGCGGGAGAATATGTCAGTCAAATATAGTATTTTCAAGCAAGTTTGAAGCTGGTGATACCCTAAGGTTACTTGGATGTTAATGCCAGTATCAAGGTTGTTCATTAATTGATAATGGATAATTACCTCAAGGAAAACCGTAACGGAATTAAATATAAGGAAATATTATTTTTTCTTGGTCGATTGGATATGGCGAGGTTCCCTCGTCATCCCATCCTTACGGAAAGCTCCGCAATTCAAGTCGCTGCGCTTTCCGAACGCTTTTTCTCCTTAAAAGGAGAGACTTTAAACCTTTGGGGATTAATTATCAATTATCAATTATCCATTATCCATTGTAAAGTTGGCTTTTGGCTCCTGCGGTAGAAAGTCTGTCTGACCAAGGTAGTCCTGACAGTTTGGAGTGATGCAGGAAATAAACATTAAAATTTTGCTTTATTAAGTTTTTTCTAAGTTTTATAGAGCAGATTAATTGCAACTGAATTCACTCAAAGTTTACTGGGTTTCTCTTGAGAAACCTCAATTTTATATTTCTTTTCTCTAATACCAATTTAATAAAATAATGTGACAAAACTGTGTTTAGAGGGCACACAGAACATGGAATAGTGATTGGTAGCAAATATTTGTCCAAATGGTAGAATACTCTTTTATATGGCCTTTAAAACAATTATTGTCGCTCTTAATAATTCACAGTCAGACTTAGAGACAGTTATTCAAGCATTGACAGAATTTCACTTAACATCAGAAACGAGAGTGATTTTATCTCATGTGGTTGCTATGGAAAAATCTGATTTGGAAGTAGATAAACCTCAGTCTGATAGGGAAAAAATTTTTCTTGGGGAATTTGAAAAGCAGCTAAAATTATACCAAGAAAAGCTTCCTTGTACAACTGAAGTAGAGGTTGTTATTGGCGATCCGACTGAAGAAATTGTGCGCTTATCTAATATTTATAGTGCAGATTTAATTGTGATTGGTAGTCGTGGATTAAAAGGTATAAATCGGATTTTACAGGGGTCTGTCAGTAGTCAGGTTATTGCTGAGGCAAACTGCTCAGTGTTTGTGGTCAAACAGAGATAAGTTACTAATTTTTTCTAAGTATGGCTTCCTGAATAATTCTGAAACCTTAATTCACTAAAGTTTTGAAAATAATTCTTGATTAATCTCTTGGTAAGTTAGAAGTTTAATCTTTCAAAACTAATCCAGAAGTTGAATTATTCTGCTGAAAGATTTTACTCCTCTTAAACTTCAAAAATATTCTTGCCTATTGTCTATTGTCTCTTGTCTCTCGGAACCAAAAAATTATTCAGCAGCTCCTAAGTAGAAAAATATTGTTAGCTGTTAATTGTTTGAAAGGATTCATATTTGATACTAAATCTAGTTGACATGAATTAGTTATGAAGAGAGACCACCGGAAGTAATATCATATTCGGTGAAAAACTTACACTTTAGTGAATAGAAGCCAGAATGGAGAAGGCAAAAGGCAGCAAGGTAAAGGTTTGCAGCAAGGTTGCCAGGAAAAAGGTTTTTGAACACTAATTATCCAGAGTTAATATCAGGCATATATAAATTTTTTTGTAGTAGAAAAAACAAAGCTCTCTTCTGGTAATTTATTGGGCAGTTATATATAGCGTTGTCAAATTATCTGTAAAATTAGATTTCCATATTTTCAATCACACAAATCTCTGATTTATCTTCATTTTTTCCTATTCTTTGTTACCGAATAATTAAGGTCTAAAGTCTCTCCTTTTAAGGAAAAAAAAGCGGTCGTTTAGCTAGCGCACAACTTCGCACTTGGGCTATCGCCGACATGAAAAGCGGAGCTTGGAGTAGGATGGGATGGCGTTTCGCTGCGCGACATGAAAAGCGGAGTGGCTCTGCACTCTTCGGGAAACCTCGCCATATCCAATCGACCAAGAGAAGAAAAAAAACATTTTGGTCAATCCTCTTTTTTTAAGGAGAGCTAATTATTAATTATTGAACTATTCCCTCAAGTATTTAATTCTCTATTCACATTTCAAATGTCAACTCTGTATGAAGGTATGAAGTGGAAATTTGAATAATTATCAATTACTGAAAATCGGAAATAAACTAGACTAATCCTATTTTTTCTATGTCAAATAAATCATAATTTCACATAAAAACAAATTTTAATATCTAAATCTCAAAGACTGAGAAACTCAAAAAAAAATACGTAAGCATTCAGCACATCGCGTATCAGCTATCAGCTTCCGAAACAAATATACATTTCCCACAACACAATTATTGTATGGGTTGACAACTCAAAATAGTTGTTTTTGTATTTCAATTTATGGCTTGAAAATGTGCTATAAATTAAAGGAATAATTGCTTGATTCATTAAAGAGCTGAGAGCTGACTGCTAAATAGCTGAATGCTTACAAAAATACAAAATTTTATCTAACTAAGAGAATTTGGGCTAGATAAGATTTGACAAATACCAGCATAAGTATGAAAATAAATTCTAAAATTTCCTAAAATTTATATTATTGAAGTTATATAAAATCAGACTAAACAAGACAGATGAAAACTTTCTTCAACCAGTCTATAGCTGCACTTACAACTTTAGGGTTATTGACTTTATCTTTTATTGTTCCAGCAAAGGCAAATTTCTTTGACCAAAAAGAAGTTGAGCAGTCTAGATACATTGCAATTGCAGTCCCCCGTGCTTTTGGGCCACAATTGCTCATCTTGGAACAAAAAACCGATGCAAGAGAATGCTGGAGTGAAAGTGGCGATCGCCCTACCTTGGTCGATCCCCTGTTACTAAATTTCGATTTTACAGGTATTTGTGGGCGTGCTACCGACAGTAATGGTTATTCTATCCGAATGGCAGGTACGGATCTAGCTCTTGACTATGCTCTCTCTTTACAAATGAGTGGGGGTGATATACGACTGATGGGTATTTCTCGTGTTGATTCTAATGCACCACGACTACTCATTGGTAGAACTTATGGTTTGGCAAATGGATTTACTAAGATTGTTCTTGAACCTGGGTGGCGGTTTGCTAAAAGAAGTTATCAGGGTAAAGAGTTAGGGCATATATATGTTACTACTGACTGGATGCCAACAGAGTTAGAAAGCTATAATCCCCAATAGACATCTCCGGAAACTAAATTTTTAGCCAAGGATTACAAAGGTTTGAAATTAATTATCGGATAGGTTGATACAGATGTATCAAAATTAATTGAAATTTAAAAAAGCGGTCATTAAAAATGACCGCTTTTTAATTGTCCTCAACACCACTTAAAAATATTCAAAAAGTAAATGACACAAAGATAGTGTCTTGATTTCACTAGAGATTTTTAACAGAATTTTTTTCAGAAAGAGCATCGACGACTGGCCGTGTTTCGTCTCGATGCTCTCGCTGATTCGCTCCTCACACGGTAGATAGTCTAACTTACTAGACTCGTTTTGTCACTACTTTCAGGAATTTTTTTTTGATAAATTTTGAAAGTCTTGCCTACTCGTGAGTTTCACTGTTGGGCGAGCCAATCTAAAATCAAAGAGTTAACTATTGTGGGTCTTTCATCGTGGGCACAATGACCTGTATTTGGTATTGGTTTAAATTGAATAGATCCACCTTTGTCCGCTAAGTCTTGATAAATTTTTGCACCAGATATTGGTGTCCAAGGGTCGTTTTCTCCCCAGATTACTAATAGTGGTGCTTTAATTTTGGGTAATAATTCTGAGGGATGAGGTCCAGCAGGTGCAGTGAGAATTGAAGCAAAAACTTTTTGCGCTCCAGCATCGCAGGAGGGACGATGGATTATTTCTACTAATTCTTCTGTGACGGCTTCTTTATTGATATAGACTTGTTTGAGAGTGTTGCGAATACGATGTTTTTGACGGACTTGGTTAAAAATAAATGGTCCGAAAGCTGGGGAGCTGACTAATTTGGTAAAGGTTCCCATGATGAATCTCAGTGGCGGATTTAATTCTTGAGGTCTATGGTTTAAGCCTCCTGCACAGTTGATGAGAATTCCTCCTCTAGAAATTTCTGGGTGGTCTACAAGTATCATTAGGCTCAGTAATCCGCCTATGGAGTTGCCAACAAATATGGTGGGTTTTTGGATATGTTCACTCCAAAAGTCGTATAATAATTCTTGCCAAAGTTTAAGATTGTAATTTATGGGTGGCTTAGAAGATGCTCCAAATCCCAGTAAGTCTAGGGCAAATACTTGATAGCCCCCCGCAGCGAGGGTAGGGATATTATTACGCCAGTGACCTATACAACCTCCAAAACCATGGATTAAGACTAAGGGTTGTCCAGCTCCCATGACAGTATATTGGATTTGGTGGCTTTTCCAGCTCCAGGTATACTGGTCTAGCTGATTTTTTAAAGTTGGGTTTGCTGTAATTCCGTTCATTTTATAAATTTTTGTAAAGCTCCATAATTATCATAATAGAAATATTGACAAAATTAGGTCTATCTAGAATGGAAGAGTCTAGGATTATTGCAGAAGCTATCTTCTCTATATGCTACTTATAAAAATGGTAATTAACTGTTAAGTTGACTGAGAAATTTTGAGTTTTATGAACTAGCTAATTCCTGTGGAAGTAGATTTAATATTTCAACTAAATTTCCCTCTCTTAAGGATTTAACTGCTCACCATAATCTAGGGAAAGCTTAAATTTTTACAACTTCCTTTTCATCCACAGAAACAGAAATTTAATCACCCTAAATAAAAATGGTAATTAACTGTTAAGTTGACTGAGAAATTTTGAGT
>NZ_JAAHGT010000049.1 GCF_010672385.1 Okeania sp. SIO2F4 | reverse complement strand
TAAACCTGCTATGAAGGTCATACCTACTTCCGATGGATTAGTAGTCCGTCGGGAAGCCTGGTTAGAAAATATTCCAGAACACTGCATATTAACTGGTAGAAAACCAGGTTCAATGTTAACTGCTGAAGATACAGAAACTATTAGTTATATTCAACAAGGAGGATGGGAAATTTGGTATAATCCGACAATGGAAGTAATTCACAAAATTCCCAAACATCGATTGGAAAAAGATTATTTAATCAGTTTTTTTCAGGGTATTGGCTTAAGCCGTTATGTTACCAGAATGTTAGGTGTTAAACTATGGTTAAAACCATTAGCTTTGTTAGCTTATACAGTAAATGATACTCGTAAAATTATCCGCCATTTACTTAAATATAATCTAAACTTACGAACAGATGTAGTAGCAGCTTGTGAATTGGAATTATATATTAATAGTCTAATCAGTCCTTTTTATTTGTGGAAAAACGGTTATTTTGCAGAGGTTGAACAAAATCAGAATTCAGCCGTAGAATCTCAGGGAGTTTCAGTGAAACTGCTCAAATATTAGGTAATTTAGATGAAAATTATTCCTTGGCCAGTATTTAGGATGGAGTATCGAAATTCCTATGGCTATTTGTGATATTCCTCAATGGAACTACAGGGAATGAGTGTTAGAGAGTTCTCTTTGAGCAAACTACTGTTTAAATAGTATGATATTTTTCACGTCCACTGGCCGATAGAAACCATAGTCCTTCACCCCAACCATGTTTCAGCTGGTTTATGGGCAATAAATATGCTATTAGCTATTGATTTTTCTAGGGTAAGAGGAACAAAAGTGATTTGGACTCTTCACGATAAACGTCGTCACTCAATATTGCATCCCAAATTGGGTATTTGGTTTCAGTCAAAGTTCATCAAGCGAGTTGATGGGTGCATCAGTCATTGTCAAGTAAGTAGAGAGTGGGCAGATTTAATTTTTCCGATGTTGAGCCGCCCCCACACAGTTATTCCTCACGGTTATTATCGACAGGCTTATCCTAACAATTTGACATCCTCCCGACGTTGCGCTTATGGGACAACGCGGGATTCCTAAACTTCACGTTAGCGTTTCGCTTCGCGACATGAAAAGCGAGAGCTACCGTAGTAAGAGGCAGCTCCTCTGCAAGAGGCAGCTCCTCTGTATGAGGCTTTGGGTTTCTGCTTAAGACCGCACATGCTGAGGAGGCCGAACCTCATTTAGTCCAAAAAAGTTATTTCCCAACTCGTTTTTTATTATTGTATTGAGACACCCCATAGCAGTTTCTTATGCAACAAATAAATGGTGCAAAAAAACAGTTCATTCTTTAGCATAACATTGGCTAAGATGTTAGGAAAAATTTGAATTGGATTGAGGGAATTTGCAGAATATTTTGGTGTTCAAATATGAAAATTTTGTGGCAAATCCTCAAATCATATTAAGTAAAATTTACTTTTAGGAAATGATATTTAGGCTATTGATTCTGACGGGGGTGACTCCTCGAAATTCCCTAAGTTTTTGTCGCCAAAATTTTATATTTCATATTATAATATTCAATGGAAGTATAAGCAATGTAAATACTAAAAAATTATGCTAGACTTCACTGTTGCTATACCAACTTACAATGGGGCGGATAGATTACCCTTAATATTAGAGAAACTGCGATCGCAAATCAACACAGAAAATATTTCTTGGGAAGTAATTGTAGTTGATAATAATAGCAGCGATAATATTACCGAAGTTATAGAAAACTTTCGAGGTAAGTGGCCGGAAAATATACCCCTAAGATATTGTTTTGAAGCAGACCAAGGATTAGCTTTTGCTAGACAAAGAGCTATTGAAGAGTCTAAAGGCTACTTTGTAGGTTTTCTTGATGATGATAACTTGGCAGAACCAGACTGGGTAGCAGCAGTTTTTAAGTTTGGTCAAGAACATCAGGAAGCAGGTGCATATAATGGTAGGATAATAGGGGATTTTGAAGTTAATCCACCCGAAAATTTTAATAAAATAAAACCTTATTTGGCTATTAGAGAACATGGTTCTCAACCCCGTTTATTTGAACCAGAAAAATTAAGACTTCCTCCTGGTGCTGGATTAGTAATTAGAAAACAAGCATGGTCTGAATGCGTTCCTAGTCGTTTAGCTTTAACAGGAAGATTGGGAAAAGTAATGGTAGCTGGTGAGGACTATGAAGCCTTACTTTATTTACATAAGGGAGGATGGGAAATTTGGTACAACCCAGCTATGTGTATTCATCACAAAATTCCTAAACAACGCTTAGAAAGAGAGTATTTGCTTCCTTTAGGAAAAGGTATTGGTTTAGCTACTTGTCACTTGAGAATGGTTAATGCTAAAAACTGGCAAAAACCAGAGATTTTTGTGAGGACAATATTAGGCAATTTGCGACGGATAACTCAGCTTTTTATTAAGTACCGTGGTCGAGTCAGAACAGATTTAATTCCAGCCTTTGAGTTAGAATACTTTTGGGGTAGTCTACTGAGTCCTTTTTATTATTTAAACAAAATTTTGAAACCAGACAATACTAATAAAGCTGAGTAATTACCAATAGATAATGGATAATTGATAATGGATAATTGATAATTAATCAATCCGGTTTAAAGTCTCTCCTTGCTAATTCTTTCTGGAAACTTTAAAAACAATAATTAATAAATAATGGCTGATAGCTGACGGCTGAATTATTACCGAACTCTTAAGGTATACAGCCTCTCCATTCATGGAGAAAAAACGGACAGCTCCGCTTTTCATGTCGGTTAGCAGCCGAAACGACCGCTTTTTCCTCTTCAAAGGGGAGCATTTAAAGGGTCATTTCAGTTATCAGTTATCAGTTATCAGCGAACCTCCGAGTCAACTCGGAGGCTTGAAATACTGAGTTAAATATTTCTCTTGGTCGATTGGAGGCAAGCGTTCGCGTAGCGTCCCGGAGGGAACGGAAACCTCGCCATCCAAGGACCGCTTTTTCATCCCCTATCCAAGGGGAGGCGCATGCCCTCTTTTTTTGGTTAATTATTAATTGTTAATTGTTAATTGTGAAACGCCTTTTTAGTTTCACTTTACAAAAAGTCTCTTATTTTGCTTTACCGAAAAATTTAGGTATAAAGCCTCTCCATTCATGGAGAAAAAACAAAAAAAGTTCATCTCAACCAATCCTCTTATTTTTAAGAAGAGGTAATTATTAATTATTAATTGTTAATTATTAATTATTGAAGATTTTGATGTTTTGGAGATTTTTTTAAAAAATGTTCTACAAGTTGAGCAGGCAGAAAAATATAAGCAATTATTTTTATCCATATTATTGTCATTAACTTTCTTCTGGCTTTAAGTAAGGAAATATTATTTTTAACAGTATTTATATAGTACCTAAGTGCTGCTGTTCCTTTTGCTCTCGTAACTCTCCCTTCTAGAGATTTAATAGTCATATAAAGATAAAAATTAGAAATGCTTTTTGATTTTAAATTCTGTAAAGATTGAGGGGCGAGAGAAAAAGCTCTATCTATAATATCCATAACTTGTAATGATTTTTTTTCCATTCTTTCAAAATTAGAAGACAATGAATTAGTAGATACTCTGTATAAAATTTGAGGATAAGGTACAGCAACAAACTCATATTTAATTGCTAATTTAAACCACAAATCCAAGTCCTCAGCCGCAAAAAGTGATTCATCAAAACCACCTGCTTCAATTAACACTTGCCGATCAATTAATGGGTTAGAACCATTTTCTAGGAAGTTATTTAACAAAAGTTGTTTATAGACATTTCCATTAGCTGTTATGTGAGAGCCTGGATATAAAAAATTATCAAATTCATCTATATAATCAGTCCAACTATAAGCTATTTTGGCTTGAGGATTTTCTTCAAGTTTCTGGAGTTGTTTTTCTAGTTTATCTGGAGTCCAAAGGTCATCTGCATCAATAAAGGAAATGTATTTTCCAGAAGCAATTGCTATTCCACGATTCCTAGTTACTGCGGGTCCTGCATTTGGATAGTTAAAAACTTTAATTCTGGAATCGGATATACTGGAAATAATTTCTTCAGTTGAGTCAGTCGAACCATCATTAATAATTATTAGTTCGTAGTCTTTCCAAGTTTGGTTTAAAACAGATTCAATTGTTTTTTTAATAGTATTTTGTCCGTTAAAAACAGGAATTATTACAGAAATTAGAGCCATAAGAACTTAGAGAGTAGGGAATATACAAATAGTCAAGAAAAATAATGCAATTATTGATGGTAATAATATTATGTGCCTCCTCCGGGGGAGCTACACTTACTGATAGTTAGTTTTAATAAAGCTTCTGTTTGTAGTTTTGCTCTAGCCCTTTAAGTATTTATCTTAGGCTTAAAACTCTGCTACTAATCTAATTATAAGTGTTTTAAGTTGGTACACAAAATTAATTACACATTTTCCAAAAATTGAAACCTTTTTACTCTAAGGGTTACAGAGAATCAGAGTAGGTAATCAATTCTGTGTGGGTGCTTATATAAATTTCATAAACTTAGGCTAGACTGTTTATCTTCTGCCAGATTATATGATTTCATTCTTGAGATATGATTTGTAGCTATACTTCAGGAAATTGGTATTACTTAACATGGTATAATATGATCTTGGGATAATTAGTTATAATAAAGTTTTTGTTTGTAGTTTTACTCTAACCCTTGAAATATTTATCTTAGGGCTAGAGCAAAACTAAGAGCCTAATTATAAGTGTTTTACTAAATATTATATAACTCATTGAAAAGATGAAATTTTTACCTATCTATCTATTTAAATATTGTTTTAATTGACTTCTAAGTTGAGAATAATTTTTGAGTAAAATTTTAGGAAAAAGATTATAGTATTTTTCCCATCTTTCATTCAAATTACTAGACTGTTTTTGCAAAGAAACTTGAATTTGATTTGGCTCTGGTAAAGGCTCAATTTTCATAAACTTGATAATGTCTATTGTGGTAGTTTCTATAGATTGACAGAAATTTTCATAAATAACCTCATAAACATCTAGATCGTTTTGTCGAAAAAATCTTTGCCATGCTCCTTCATGTCTTTTTATTCCTTCTTGAATGCGATAGATAGCTAAAGGATTAAAATTAGGTTTTTTTAACTGCTTTTTCTGATTCTGAGAAATCTCTTGATGCCAGATTTGTGTTTGTTGGGCAATTTCAGTAGAAATCGCTTGCTTAAGTATATTCTCACGTCTAATATAAATAAAATGAGTATTCGGAAAAAAATCATTGATAATTTCTAAATCTGTTTTATTTTCATATCCTAAATTTTTTCGAGTAAATCTCAGGAAATCTCTCATATGTTCCCAGTGCATTTTTACACCAAAAATACCGTTATTTGTAAGTCCTTTCTTTAATATTTCTTCAATATAGTTTCTCAAAGCAGAACTATCATTATTTTCCATTAAATTTGTAACTTTATTTGGATGAAAATACTCTCTAGGATTACCACAATAACCAAGATTGCGTAGAACGCTTGCCAGTAAACTACTACCACTCCTGCCAATTGAACAGATAATATAACTTTTGTCGATCGCCATAATTTACATTGGTTAATTTATAGTCTACAATATTATTAACACATAAAAGTTAGACCAAGGAGTTTTTCCATAATATCTAAGCTAGATTAAAGCGATCGCCTAAAAAATTTTTAAAATTGACCAAGTCATAATTTAATAAAGTACAGTATTTTTACTCTTCCCTGTTGCCTATTCCCTCCATACCTAAATGATGAAACTTGAATCAAAAACGCGGTTATTTTTGGTTGGTTGTCCTCGTTCTGGCACTACTTTATTACAAAGTATGTTAGCAGCACACCCAGAAATATTGTCTTTTCCAGAAACCAAGTTTTTTTGGAATCTTATCCCTTTATATAAAGAACGTTGGAGACGAAAGTTGAAAATGGTGTCTCAGGATTTTAAACCTCGATTAAAAAAATTTTTTGTTGAGGAAATTAATCGAGGGGAGCTGCTAGAAAAGTTTTCTAAGTTTAATGTCTTGAGAAGTCAATATACCAGACAATTTATTCATATTCTTGACGAGCTAACTGTCAGTGAAGGTAAAAAAATTTGGTTAGAAAAAACTCCCGAACATCTTCTTTATATTGACTATATTGAAAAAAATGTACCGGGAGTTAAGTTTATTCACATCCTCAGAAATGGAACTGATGTAGTAGCTTCTTTACATGAAGTTACTCAGAAATATCCTGAACCTTGGGGGGGAGATTGTTGGAATCTGAATCTCTGCATTAGGCGCTGGATTGAAGCTGCAGAAATTAGTCGCCAGCATATACACAAATCTAATCATATTTTAGTGAGGTATGAGGATATAGTCACAAATCCTCAAGTAGAATTGGTAAAACTTTGTCAATTTATTGGTATTAATTTTACAGATTCAATTCTACAAGATTATCGTCATGCCTCGGAAAAATTAACTTTACAAAGTGTAGGTAGAACTGTTAAAAAAGAAATTATAAATTCTCAGTCTGAGAAGTTTCAAAAGTTATTTAATGAGTCAGAAAGAGAGTATATTATCAAGAAGTTGTCAAAAGTTGATTTAAGTTGGTTAATTAATGGATAATGGATAATGGCGAACTTGATAATGGCGAACTTGATAATTACCTCTGGTTGAAATCGAGAGGATGGAACCCAGGCGGAAATCTAAATCCATTGGGTAGTCCTGCATAGTAATGGTAAATAGTAGGGGCGAAGAGCGAATCGCCCCTACAGAGAGCAAGATGCTCCCACTACCGTGTCTCTTCATTAATGGATAATGGATAATGGATAATTAACTAGCTATTAGCTTTTAGCATTCAGCTATCAGCTTTTTTCCCCTTGAAAGGGGAGGCTAATAAAGCTAAATTATTTAATTAATAATTAATAATTATTAATTATTCGGTAACAAAAATAATTACAATGCACTACCATTACAATGCACCATCACCATCCATTGAAAAGGGGATAAGTTTTAATTTGAAAATTCTGAGATGTATAGGATTTTTCAAGTTACTTAGGTACAATTGTTTTTCTTCTTTTCTATTCCCTACTCCCTACTCCCTACTCCCTAATTAGTAGGAATTGCTATAACTTTAGTTTAGGGAATAACAAAAAATCAATTATCCAATTTTTTAACTATGACTGGGAAATTTTCCCTACTCCCTATTCCCTACTCCCTACTCCCTATTATATGTAATTAATTTATGGAAATCTCAAATAAAGTACAGATACCCTCTAGTAAATCTACTTTAGAACGCCCTCCTATTTTTATTTTAGGAGTGCCTAGATCGGGAACTACACTACTCCGAATGATGATAGATTCTCATCCAGAAATAATGTGTGGGCCAGAAGCTCATTGGATTACTACTCAACAATTAGATTGGGCGCCGAGTTTGCGATCGCTGACCCGATTTTTGACTAGAAATGAGTGGGGAGCTGTCAAAGCTTTTAAGGGAGTTGAACAAGATTTAATCTATCAACTTATGGCAAATTTTATTGATGAAATTATGAGTGCTTCTGCTCGAAGTCATGGCAAGATTCAGTGGGCAGAAAAAACTCCCAGAAATATTATTGCTTTACCTTTTTTGTATCAACTTTTTCCTCATGCTAAGTTTGTGTATATCTACCGTGATGGTCGGGATGTAGCTTTGTCAACTGTAGGTAAGTGGAAAACTATTCCTATTTCTGATAAAAAGGTGAAAAATAATTATAAAAATGCTCTGAAAAGATGGGTTGATTGGAATCAAAAATTTGGCAAAGATGCTAAAAAAGTTAGTCTGAATTATATTAGTGTCTGCTATGAAGATTTAGTAACTTCTCCTCAGGAAGAAATCGGTAAGTTACTGGAATTTCTAGAAGTTCCATGGAGCGATAAAGTCTTAGAACCTCATGCAGTAGAACATGATATTATAACTATGAAAGGGGCAGGAATGCAGACTTTCTTTAATCGTAATTCAATTGATACAGCGTCTCTTTATCGGTGGAAAAAAGAACTTAATTGGTTACAAAAACGAACTACCAAGAGTATTGCTGAAGAGACCTTATTAAAGTTTGGTTATGAACCTACTATGTAGTGAGGTTTCAATAATTATTAATTATTAATTATCTACTCCGTTCCAGTCACAATGATTTTTACAATTACTGTAATTATTCGGATTTGATATATAGCAGGGAACAGGGGGAAAAACATTTCCCTGTCTGAGGTTCATCATCAGTCTATGTCCTAATCAACTCTTTCTGTGCTATAATAAAGAATTTACTAAAATAAATAAATACTGTAGAAATTCTCAAACACAAGGATCGATGCTAGAGTCTGGCCAGCCTAAGTTAAACTTAAATATGGGCTGTCCAAATAAAATTAAGTGTCCCTGTTATCCCTAGCCAAAGATTAGGGAACAATATTTAGTAAACCCATAATATTCTGGCAAAAATACCAGGACTGTCAGTCCCAACTCAGGGAGGCATCTATGAAAAAGGGCAATATTACTAAAATAATTTATATATTAAAACAAATGAATAAAAAAATCAAACTCATCACTGAGAGATTAATCAGGAGACTACTACCAAAATTGATGAGCTATAAACGCCGCCCCGGTTTGTCTGGAGCGGGTTTTGTGCTTCCAACTGTGACAATGGTAATGTTAGTCGTACTTTTACTGACTATTGCTATTAGTTTACGGTCTTTTAACCGTGTTGAGGATGCCAGAAATGTGAGGGTAAATCAGGCGGTGCTTAGTGCTGCAACTCCAGCGCTGGATCGGGCAAAGGCAAAATTAGAAGAATTGTTGGTTACTAACCCCCCGACTACTGGTACTCCAAGTGAAGACACTATAGAAATAGCTTTAGGATGCCCTAAAAATATTAGTGGTGAGTGCATTGACGATCCGGATCTAGATAAGTTCACTTTTGGTGATGAGACTAGGCTAACTGTTAGTTATGATATTGATGACAATGGTAACATAGAGGATAACGAAAAAACAGAAACAGCTTGGAGATTTGAGGTAGATATCGATGGAGATGGCAATACTGATACTGATGGAGATGGCACTCCTGATGCTTATACTATCTATGGCATATTCTTTAAAACACCTCCTGGAGATGATCGGGCAAGAAGTCCTTTAGAAGCAAGAGTTCCTCCTCAGTCTTCTGAAAATGTAAATGATAATGAGTGTCCGGGAGTTTTAGCAACCAGCAAAGAATGGATACCTATAGATGGCAAGTTAAAAAAGAGTTTCTTTGTTTACGCTGTGACTGTACAGGATAATAAAAGCGGTGTTTCTGCTTTGGAATATCAACAAGATTGGTCAAGAACTCCTTTAACAAATAATGCTGTTGTTTATGAGGATGACCTGGAAATAGCACCTGGTCCAGAGTTTAATCTGAACGGTAGGATATTTACTAACGGTAATTTGATTATTGCACCAGCAAGTGAAAATCAAATTAAATTACATTTAGTTAGTAGTCCAGCATCTTGTTTCTACTCAGAAGCAGACAACAGCAAAATGTTTGTTGGTGGGAATCTGATCTATGGGTTAGTAGCAAGAACTGATACCGGTAGTGGAACAGTTACCATAGATTTGATGAATGGTACCAGTACCGCAGTTAATACTCAAACTCTTGATGCCAATAATGACTCTGTTGAAAATATAGCTCAAGAAGCAGCTTATAATTCTGCAGCTTATAAGGAAAGGTTAGACGCACTTGTTATTGCAGCAAATGGTTTGACAGATAATCAATTACCACAAGAAGTACAAGATAAGATTAGGGATGGAGATGATAGAGAGGATGCTCTGGAAACTTATTTTAGAAAATTAACTAGAAAGGTTCCTAATGCTGAAACTGCTTGCATCATAGATGTCGAAAATGACTCAAGTTGTATCGGAATAGATGATACGGGAAATGATTTAAGGCCAGCTGACAGTCTACAAAATATATTGGTCTTGCCTGATGATGGAACTACAGGGGTAACAATAGAAGAAGATATGCTGGAGGAAACTCCTGGTCTTGACGAAGATTCAACCGAACAACTCTTACTTGGCGATCGCATTGAAGTAGGGAATAACTTACCTCAAGAAAGCTGGAATGGTTCAGAATTGACTGCAGCAACAATGGAAAGAGGTAGAGAGCGCAAATCTCAAGTGGAGACACTCGCTGATGTGGGTTCGACAGATCGTGATGGTTTCTGGGAAGAGTCGGCAGCAGAAGCACCTGAAAATTCTAGTGAGGGAATTGGTGGTTTGCGAGTGATTACTGGTGCAGGAATTTATGCTACTGAGACTGGAGCTTATGACCGAACTCGTTCTTTTTTACCACCACCACCAGCACCTCCAAATATGGCATCTTTAGGGGTAGACTATCAGGTTGTTTGGCCTGATACTATGCCAATGTCTCCTGTAGATGGCTCTCAAATATACGATAATAACACTAACCAATGGAGAAGTTACGTCTCACCTGCAGATAGTGGTCTCAAAGGTGATTTACAAATGCGAGCAACAGTTTTGTATCATTATGCTTTCGATACAGGAGAAAATCCAAAAGAGTCTAATAACAATACTTTAGAACCACAAGAACCGATCGCTTGTATCAGTAGTTATTACGACCCTTCAACTGCAATCACGGCACAGAATATAGCTGCAGGGGGTAGATCGGATAACGGAATAGTATATCCCCCACCAACTAGCACTCTAGGTACCCAAAGAGCTGAGTTAGATATTCAGTCAAAGTTAGTTTTCCCTGATGGCAGATTAGTTAACGAGCCATTAAAAGTTGCACTGGAGCATTTTGACGAAGGTGGAGGTGCTTTTACCCTAGCTGATGAAGCTGCTATTGATGCCGAACTTTGTGCGTTGGATATTCTTGATGGCACGATAGCAGCAGGTAATAGTATAATTACAGGCTTGGACGAAGGTGATATCAGAGAAGTTTCATTTTTAGATGCCAGACAGGTTAAAGCATTAGATATTGATGATGATACTACTGAGGTTGATGAAACTTTCACAGTTAACGCGCTCATTGATGGCATTCGTGGTTATTTAGCAAATGATGACGATACTGGAGATGTGGATGAGTCTGAAGTTATATTTAGCACTGAGCAAAAGCTACCTTTAGAAGAACGTCAGCCATTAGAAATTCGAGCTACACAATTAAACTTAAATAAATTACGCCGAGCTACCTTATCTCAAACTGTAGATGAAGGTCCGAAGGAGGGAGACAATGAGTATCTGCTTCCCATGAGTGGTATTATCTATGCCAGTCGTAATGATGCTCTCCCAGACCGCACCGATCCAGATAGTACCTATGATAACTTGGGAATCAGCGCAGATGATTTCCAACTCGATCCAAGTCGTCGCCCTAATGGCTTTATGCTGATTAATGGCGACAGACTTGCCCGTGGTACAGACGGTAAATCATACAATACTTTGAATAGTATCGTTCAAGAGAAAGGTTTGCTTTTTGTCTCCAACAACCCAGTCTATATTCAAGGTGATTTTAACCTCCATGAGGTGGAAGAGTTTACAAATTTATTAGAAGATGACTGGGATAACTTCTACGAACGCACCAAAGAACAGAGAGATCCAAATTTTGGTTGTCGCAACGGCGACCCTCGTACTAATTGTAATGGTGAATCTTGGCGTGCAGCAACAGTATTGGCGGATGCTATAACTTTACTATCGGATAATTGGAAGACTGGTTATCGCAACCACGGAGATTTTGACCTGAGAAATAATGGTGGTAATGGTATTATTGGATCTGATGCTAATCCAGTGACAATGCGGCAGAAGCGTCAGTTTAATGGATTTTTTGCTAATAGCTACGCTACTAATGGTTTGAGTAGTGGGGCGACTATAGATACTGATGTTGTCACTGATGGTCTCATTACTGGTTTCACTACTGTGGAGTATATCGACAACGATTACAGAAGAAGACAAAATGAGCAAGAGGAAAGTTCATACTTCAATAATTTTGTGACTCCAGTGCAACGACGCATCAATGGATTTCCAGAGTATGTGATGGAGGTGTGTCCAAAGTTGCCAGTTTCTGCTTGTAACGCTGGAGATTGGGTACTGGGAGAGATAAATCCTACTACTGGCGCTCTCGTTGGTGATCTTGATGCTACCAATACCGCAACGAGAACAACTTTTAGTTTGTTCTCTTCTACTGCTAGTTATACTAGTGGAGTCCTTAACCCTACTATAAATTTTGCAACTGGTAATATTACTGCTACTGTACCTGGTACTGGTGTAAATACTTTGGCATCTGGCACTACTGCAATAACTCCTGATGCTGTACAACGTTTTCCTCGACGAATAGCATTTTTAAGGAATCAATACGGTGAGTTAGAACTTGATGCTCAAAACAGACCTATTCCCATTGGTGTTGTTAATAATACTACGATTCAAGCTTTTCCTTACGGCAGAACAGCACCTCCTATTCTACCTCGTAACCAAAATAATGCTCTGTGGTTTAGAACTACCGATGATCCTGATTTACCATCCGATCCTGATGAAGCAACTTACGTTGCCAATAGACCTTTGTTTTACTTAGCTTATGACGAGATTGATCGCGACTACAGTGGTAACAGACTAATTTTACCACCAGCAACACCAACAATTAATGAAGTTAGCTTGATTAATGATGAAGCATATAAGTATTCTTTCTGTACAAATGCTGGAATTTCCCAGGATTATTATGCCTTAAATGAAGATATAACTATGGATACTAGCTCTTGTCCACTTACTGCTAGGAATAACATTCAAGCTTTCAGAACTGAGTTAATGGGTTTAGATGCCTCTTTAGATGAATTTGTTACTTCAGATGACACAGATGGCGCTCCTACCATAAGTGATGCAGATGGTATTTTAGCATGGGATAAAAATGAAGATGGTATTGTAGTCTATCAAATTCCCGATGGTGATCTTTCCGAAGATACATATACCCTTGAAGGTGATTCAAATGACATTTTTGTATTAAAAACACCTACCTTAACAAGCATGACATTAGCGAGCAGTGTTATTTTAGACCCACAAGGAGTTAATCCTAACAACATTTTCTGGGTTTCAGATGGTGATATGGATATTAATCCTAGTAATAGTCTAACCACTCTGGCAGGTAATTTTCTTGGAACTACTGGAGGTAGTTTAAATATTGGTAATGATACTAAAATATTAGGTGGTCGCTTTTTAGGATTTAGTGCTGCTCCAGCAGCAGCGGCTGGCTCTGGTATTGACATCAGAGCGATGACCAACCAAGCTAACCCCAGCCTAGTTCCAGCATTGCAAATACACGAACCGGACGATAATGCTGGTGCTGCCAATTTAAATGGTGGTAATGCTAGCCAAAATACTGGATGGATGGTATCAGCACAAGAAACTACATTTAATCTGATAGTTGGTAGCGGTGATACTCCTGCGCGTGCTGGTCAAGGTAACGGTGGTTTGCAAAACTTTGTCCGCTTCCAAGAAAACTGGCAAAACCCAAACGAACGAGCAACAAATATCTCTGGTTCCTTTATCCAACTAGACCGTAGTAAATATGCCACTGCACCCCAACAACAAATTATTCGGGCAGACCGAGGGGAAGTCGCATCTCTTTTCGGTTATCCTCTCGAATACGAAAGTGGTTCTTCTCAAGGTATATTAGGATTTCAAACACCGCCTGCAAGGAATTGGGGTTTTGATGTCGGTTTACTCTCTCAACCACCAGATTTGTTTGCTCTGAAGTTTACTCTTCCTCCTACAGGCGATCCTGATGAATATTTCCGAGAAGTGGGTATCGATGATGACTGGATTAGAGGGTTGTTGTGTTCTAAAGAACAAAATGGTAACAATGCAATAGAGCGTCCAGAACCTGGAGATGATGGCTACTACTGTGGTGATTACGAGTAAAGGTTAACTAACAAAGGAAATTAACTACTATGAAATTTAAACAACGACTAAAAAATAACTTCTCTTCCCCAGAAGCAGGTTATACCATTATTGAAAGTTTAGTAGCAATGATCATGGTATCCGCTCTCATGGCTGCTATTGCACCTATTATTGCCTACTCAGTGGGGACGCGGGTGCAGGCGCGACGGGTGGAACTAGCAGCGCAAGCGGCGAGGAGTTATATTGATGCAGTCCGACTAGGGCAACTACCTGCGCCAGGAGGGTTTGTTACCGATGCAGAGATTCCAGCTAGCGCTTTGAGTGACTGCTCTCCAACTAATGAAAATGGTAATCCAGATTATTGCGAAACCTCACCAATAAATGCTGCTTTAGGTGAATTTTACTGTGTAGACAATGATGGTGATGACGAATGTACTCCTGGCAGTCTAACAGATATGATGGTTCATGGAGCAGTTGATGCTGATACACTAAATGATGATGATGACATAAGTGCAGGTTATGATTTACAAGTGAGAGTGTTCAGGGCAGCAGCTTTTGCCAGCTCTGTGACATTATCTAGTGCAGGTGTGCCATTTACTGTCAACAATTCTGGATTGGCAACTAGAAATGGTAATGCAGAAAGACCTTTGTTTGTAAGTAAGACAGAGATTGCTCCAACAGGCAATTCATTTCAAAACCTTCGCGATCGCCTAGATTAGCATAAACAACTAAATGAAAAGTAAACATAGAAACAAGAAAAGATGAAAACTTTACTCAACTCACTTCTCAAAAAACTATACCCAAAAAGGCGATCGCCTTTGTCTAAATCTACCAGTGGTTTTACGATGATTGAACTGCTAGTAGCAACAATTGTGGCAACGATAATTATCGTACCAATTTTGACTTTTGTTGTGGATATTCTCAACAGAGATGTTAGGGAACAAGCAAAGACCAACAGCGAACAGGAATTACAGGCAGCAGTTGACTATATTGCTCAGGATATGAGTCAGGCGTTTTATGTTTATGATGATGACGGGGTTACTGCTATAGAAGAGCAACTACCTTACTCTGATGATAATGAAAAAACTCCTATACTTGTATTCTGGAAGCGAGAATTTGTGAGGGATGCTCTAGAGCCATCGGGTGGAATGTGTAGCTCGACCAATTGTGATGATACTTTCGTTCAGTCATTAGTTGTTTATTATTTAATAGAAGATGATCAGGAAATCTGGTGTCAGCCATCAGGCAGCACTTGTCCTAAGCGCATAGCTAGGTTTCAAATACAAGATGGGGTAAGAGATACTCAGGGTAATTATGTTTGTGGTTTTGATGGTCTCCCTGACTGTGACTCAGCCAAATTTGAAAAAAGTCAAGGTTTTAATAGTTACGACAGAGACAACCCTACGAACTGGACAAAAGATGGAGATTACAATTTAAACAAAAACAAACTACTGACATTACTTAATTATATTGAAGATTTGACTTTAGACAATGTATCTGACAGCAATAATCTAGCTCAAATCACTATTATCGGTAATGCCCTACGTCGCAGTCAAAATGATTTTAGTTGTATAGAAGATGCTTCGGCAACTCCTCCTTATAAGGATTCGCCATATTGTCCAAAAGCAACTGCACAAGTGGGAGCACGTAGTGGTTTTGGAACATCAGAATAATTATGAGACCATAACAAATACTATTAACAAATCAATAAACATAAAACCATTTGTAAGAACAATAAACTAATATGAAACCTCTGAATTTATTAAAAATGTTACCACGAACTCACCCAAAGGCATCTACTGTCGGTTTTACTATAGTAGAATTAATGGTAGTTGTACTGATAATAGGAATATTGAGCGCGATCGCCGCCCCTGGTTGGAATGCTTTTATCAGCAGACAGCGCACCCGTACAGTTAATGATGGGGTATTTCGAGCGTTGAGGTCGGCACAAAGTGATGCTAAGTTGAAGAAGGTAAGGCGAACAGTTCAGTTCCGGGATGTTAACATTAATGCTGAAGTAAATCCTAGCACAGATAAACCTTATAACGATCCACCAAGGTTTATTATTAGCACCTATGATGATGACGATCCTCCTAGTGATACTAATCCTCCTAATAACGCTCCACTTTGGAAATCTTTGGGAGCTAATGGAGAGATAAAAGCAGGAATGGTGAAATTAATTGTACAAGAATGTGAGACCAAAGACGCTGATGATAACTGTACATCTTATAAAGGCGATACAGATAACCTAATTCAATTTGACTACTTAGGAGCTGTGGAAATAAGCGATCCTATTCAAGAACTACCTTTTGCTGTTAGTGTTTCTACAGCAGATGGTGGAGCTAGACGATGTGTAATTGTTGAAACTCTCCTCGGTAGTATGAGAACAGCAGAAGGAGAATTTGATTCAGCAACAGGAACAGGATGCCCATAATTTAATTTCAGCCTATGTATACCACAAAATAACTGCCCTGTCAAACCTACCCCTGGTTAATGACAGGGCAAATTTTTTTATTTTCAAAAACATTACCCTGTTTGACATTAAATTATTAATTACTAAAATAGTAAATAGAGATAAAAATATTAAATAACAGAATATCGGGGTGAAAATGAAGGATAAAATATTTGACTCAGTAAAATTAACTATTATTAAAAAACTGACAAAAAATTCCTCAGAAAAATTACTGAAACAACAAGAAGCAGGATATAGCTTGACAGAATTAACATTTGTTGTTCTAATTATTGGTATTCTGGCAGCGATCGCCGCCCCCGGATGGCTAGGTTTCATTAACAACCAACGCCTCCGCACTTCTAATGACAGGATATATCAAGCGATGTTCAGAGCTAGACGCAACGCTGTACGAGATAAAATAGCTTGGCAAGCAAGTTTCCAAGAAACCACCAATGGTATTGGTCAACCTGTGATTAGATATGCACTACATAAAGCAGCGATCGCTCCCAACGATATTCCAACTTCAACCTGGAAATATTTAGAAGCTGGTATTGAGATAGACGACAATGAGAAAAATGACAAAGGCAAATATGAAACCACCCTCCGAATAGTCAAACCTGATACTAATACAGTTACTAAAAATAGAACAGACCCCATCTACCGTGCCCTTTTTAACTATAAAGGTTGTCCAGTTTATAACTCTACTGACCAATGTACCCAAACTAGCCTTCAAGCACAAGGGCGTATTGCCATTAAACCTCAAAATCAAGACAGACCGAAAAAGTGCGTGATTATTTCTACTTTGCTTGGAGCAATGCGAACTGGAAAAGACCACGACAAAGCTTTGGACTATAAATACTACTGTAATTAACTACGCTTGTAGTTGCGCTTCAACCCAACATTCCCCCGGTGTAGTGTTGGGTTTCACTGTCGTTCTACCCAACCTACATTACTGGAGAAGATAACCCCAAAGCAGATAATACGGGAAAATATTCTGTAGGTTGGGTTGAGCTAAGTGCGAAACCCAACATTTTCTACTACATTACTGGAGAAGATAACCCCAAAGCAGATAATACGGGAAAATATTCTGTAGGTTGGGTTGAGCTAAGTGCGAAACCCAACATTTTCTACTACATTACTGGAGAAGATAACCCCAAAGCAGATAATACGGGAAAATATTCTGTAGGTTGGGTTGAGCTAAGTGCGAAACCCAACATTACCTCGATAAAGTGTTGGGTTTCACTACCGTTCTACCCAACCTACATTACTGAATTCTGAATTCTGAATTCTAAATTCTAAATTCTAAATTCTCCCAAACTTCCTGCATCAACTCCTCCAAACCAATACCCGCAACAGCAGAAATCAGGAAAACTTTTCCTCCACTCATCTCCCTACACCTATTCACCAACTCCTGTATTTCTGTACTCTCTACATCAATTGCATCAACCTTATTTAAAGCCAAAATTTGCTGCTTATCTTCCAAATTTCGCCCATAAACTTTTAACTCATTTTGAATAGTCTCAAAATTCTCCACCGGATTAATATCTGTAATATCAACCAAATGCAACAATAACTTAGTCCGTTCGATATGCCTCAAAAATTCATGTCCCAAACCCAAACCAGCAGAAGCACCCTCAATTAATCCTGGAATATCAGCAAAAACAGTACCATCTCCCGTAGGTTTTCTCACAACTCCCAAATTTGGCACCAAAGTAGTAAAAGGATAATCAGCAATTTTCGGACGAGCAGCAGAAAGAGCAGCAATTAAAGTAGACTTTCCCGCATTCGGCAAACCAATAATTCCCACTTCAGCTAATAATTTTAACTCCAACCTCAACATCCGCACTTCACCCTCCAAACCAGGCAAAGCATATTCAGGAGCACGGTTACTATTACTGAGAAAATGTTTATTTCCCAATCCACCCTTACCACCTTGAGCAACACAAAAAGTTTGCCCCGGTTTAACCAAATCTCCCAATAACTCCTCAGTTTCCGCATCATAAATCATCGTACCAGGAGGCACCTCAATTAAGCGATCGCTTCCTGCCGCGCCAGTCATATTTTTTGGACCGCCCCGCTTACCATTTTCTGCCTTAAAGACACGTTGAAATTTAAAATCCAACAAAGTTTGTAGATGAGCAACGGCCACCAAAATCACAGAACCCCCACGGCCACCATTACCACCCGCAGGTCCCCCCGCAGGCACAAACTTTTCGCGACGAAAGGCAACCATACCATCGCCACCTTTACCACCTTCTACTTGAATTTCTGCTTGGTCAATGAATTGTGTCATTAGGGAGTAGGGAGTAGGGAGTAGGGAGTAGGGAAAAATAGACTTCTTGCAGAAGTCAGGGAATAGGGAATAGGGAGATGAAATTAATGAATTGTGTCATTAGGGAGTAGGGAGTAGGGAGTAGGGAGTAGGGAAAAATAGACTTCTTGCAGAAGTCAGGGAATAGGGAATAGGGAGATGAAATTAATGAATTGTGTCATTAGGGAGTAGGGAGTAGGGAGTAGGGAAAAATAGACTTCTTGCAGAAGTCAGGGAATAGGGAATAGGGAGATGAAATTATTAATTTTATATCTTGAATTTCTTTAATTAAAACTTTTGCAAGAGGTTTAATTAATTAAGGGAATAGGGGATACAGAAAAAGATTTTTGTCATTTTTCAAGTTTTTTAATCAGACTAATAATCATCTTAGTTTCTTCTATGAGAAGAGAAATAATGGTTTCTATTTCTTTTTCTTCACATAACCCTACTCGCGCAGATAAAATCAAATGTGTTTATAATTCATTAATTGAACCTTGAGCAATGTTCAAAAATCTGACATATTCTCCAGTGTATCTTCGTCCATAACCTTCAGCTATATTAGCAGAAATAGATACAGCACTTCTTCTAATTTGTTGCACAATACCATATAACTCATCTTTGGGAAAAAGTTTAGTCAGAAAATAGCATTTTTCAGCAACATCCATCCCTTTTTGCCAAATTTTCAAATCTTTATAATTACTAATCTCTGACATTTTAAACTTATCTTTTAAATTTTAACTACTCCCTACTCCCTAACAATGAGAATTTCATCTCAGTAAGGTAGAGCTATCCCAGGCAAAATTCCCGCGCTACAAAGATTTTATCATTAATATTTGTACTTCATATAATTCCCTACTCCCTAGCAATTTTAACTACTTCCCATTCTTTACTCCCTACTCCCTACTCCCTACTCCCTACTCCCTACTCCCTACTCCCTACTCCCTACTCCCTACTCCCTACTCCCTACTCCCTACTCCCTAGCAATATTTAGAAACATCTTCCTGACATTCATCTGCTAAATAAGATAAAGCACGAAAACGTATACCAACTAATTGATCGTAGAGTGGGTTAAGTTTGCACATAGCTGGAATGTGGGCTACTTTTTTACCAAAAATTACAATATCTCGCTCGAACGGACATTGGGGAGGAATCATTTTACATACCATATGAGCCACTTTTGGATCGTGGATATCCCACCCATCTAACCAATCTTTGATTGGAGCAAGTACAGTTTGATGATGTTCGGGGTCGTGGGGAATAATGAAAGTGCCAGTATGTTCCGTTTCTTCCAGCCAACTTTCTAAATTATCTTCTTCTGCTTGCTCCCTAGCTTTTTCTAGATTTTTTCTAAGTGCATCTAAGGCTTTAACTTTTAGTCCCAGGGCATCACAATATTGATGAAGTATATCATCTTCAGTAACAGAATAAATTCCATCTGCCAAGGCGACCATTACAGCAGTTCTCATAAAATTTTCTCCTATATTAGGATTTTCCCCAAATACCTTGGCTAAATCATCTGGACTAATAGGTTGTAGTTCTGAGATTTCAATTGTCGAAGCAAACTCTTCATGACTAAAGTGGTCAAATAAATCCTTTTCTGTAGTATCAAGTACTCCATCTGCATAAGCAACAGTCATTAGTCCTCGTAACCAAGTAGTAGTTTGTTCTTTGTTTAGGGAAGATTTGACAATATTAGTCATGCTTTAACCTCTGATTAAATATAAGTTTTCTGATTTGCTCCCAGACCCGAGCAAAAATTATTAGCAGGGAAGCTACTAACTATATTTTACCTCACTAGCCACAGCTTAAAATCCTCAAGTTTCTAATTTATTTTAAGTTTATTTATTGTAGTTTATGTACTAATAGATACATTATTTTCGCTGAATTTTGTCTAAAATTATTATCCATATTAACTAGAGTTACGAAGATTGAAACTGTACTTAAATTAAAGTCATTATGACAAATAAATCATATAAAAAAAGTTAGATTTTTTTTATATTCCCTATTCCCTACTAAGTAATTTGCTGCAAACTAAGCAACCCCTGCCATAATTCTGAGTTATTAAAGGAACCAGAGTTAATGAGTTCATGAATATCTTCTGTCATTTTGATTCCAATATTATCCAAGGGGAGGTCATTATAATCGTAACCGAAAGGATTTTCTATTTCTAAACCTATAGCTTCAACTCCTAAGAGAGCAAAACTAATAATACCTGCTACGGGAATTGTCCACCAACTTAATTCAGCAACAAATTGAAAAGGAATAGCAAAGCAATATATTATTAATAAATGTTTTAAGTGAATAGAATAAGCTTTAGGTATAGGAGTGGAGGCAATTCGTTCACAACAACCAAAATAAATATAAATTTCTTCAATTTGTTTATTCCAATTTATTAAGGTTAATTGATCGATTGAATTATTTTTTGTAAGTTCATCAAAATATGTTGCTAACCATTTAATGATTTGTAGAGGCATATTCTTAGCTCTACCCAATTGTAGATACTGAATTTCAGAAATATAGTTTTCAATTTCTTCGTTGACTTTCTCCTGCCGAAGTTGAAGTTTAATCGCAATAAATAGGGCATTTAAAAGTTTAATATGAGAGATTTTTTTGCTGTAATCTTCACTATTATTCTCTGGCACAAAAACCATTATATTTTTTGCCATAAGGGAGCAATTTTTAGCAATCAAACCGATTAATTTCCGACCTTCCCAATATCGATCGTAAGCTGTATTTGTTCTAAACACTAGCAATAAACCTAAGACAATTCCCGGGATAATACTACCTAAAATTGGCTGACTCATTGGCAAATTATGATCCTGAGCGATAGTAACTCCCAGAGCAAATATCATAATCACTAATACCCTCATAAAAATATTAGGAATGACTGAACTTTTAAAGTCGAAAACCAGATAAAACCAGCTTTTTTGTCGATAATTCATTAGCTCAACCTTGAAATTAATTGTAGTTAGTAAAGTTAAAAATTTTGAGGTTTTGAAACAGAAATTAAGTACCAGGCGATCGACAGAGTAAATTTTGAAGAGGAGGAGTCTATAGGGGTTTGGTCTCTAAACCTGCACAGAAGTTAGTCGGGGTTTAGGAACATTTACTTACTCCAATTCTGCCTATGTTTAATTTTGCCTAACTACTTATCCAGAGAATCAAAATATAAATTTTGTTCTAGGAATATCTCTGAGTAGGAGTCTGTAGGAGTTTGGTATCTAAACCTGAAACTTTACAGAAGTCAGTCAGTGTTGGGGAAAATTTATTTACTCCAGTTCCACCTATGTTTAATTTTGCCTAATACTTATCCAGAGAATCAAAATATAAATTTTGTTCTAGGATGTTTCTTTTGAGAATCTTTCAGGGTTTAAAGTATCAATATTAAAAAAATTGCCGAAGTTAAATAAGTCAGCAAGTAGATTTTTCTGTCTGCGCACTGATGTATAAATTGACATACTCCCGACGCTCCCCTACGGGAGAGCGCGGGATTCTTCAGCCAGAGAAAAACTGACCGCAGTTTTAACAGAAGTGATGTCCTCCTCCTGTGTTGACAACAATCCTATTTTTTGTATTAGGAGTGCTGAGTTATAGTCTCTGTCTAGTTCCTGTCCACATTTAGGACAGGAATGCCAGCGATCTGATAAACTTTTAGAGACTTTATTCAAGCATTCCCAACAATGTTGAGATGTACCTTTGGGGTCTACTTTGATAATTCTTTTGCCAAGTTTCCAGGCTACATACTCCAAAACCTGAACAAACTGACCAAAAGCTGCATCTTGCAAAGACTTATTTAGA
>NZ_JAAHGT010000489.1 GCF_010672385.1 Okeania sp. SIO2F4 | reverse complement strand
TATTTATAAATCAAGAAATCATGGTGCGTGAATTTTCTTTTTCTTTTGGGTTCCGGAAAATAGAAGAGGATAACCTCTCATATCAGGAACGTCAGTCACGCTTAATCTACCGAACAATAGTCATAATGTTATTGACCACAACTATAATTGGTCTACAAGTGACTCGTCTGGCTCAACTACAATTAATCCAAGGTAAACAGAACAGGGAACGAGCAGAAAACAATCGCATTCGACCTATTCCAGTCCCGTCTAATCGAGGAGTAATCCTAGACCGCAATGGCAAAGCCTTTGCATCTAATCGTCTCACCCGTTCCATATACTTATGGCCAAAAGAACAACCAAAAGAGCAATGGAAAATTACTGCAGCCAAACTCAGCCCCATAATTAATGTACCAGCCGACAAAATTTTTGAAAAAGTAGAACAAGCGATTACTTCAGGAGAAAGGAATATATATCTTACCTATCAAGTTAGCCGTGACACTTTTATCACTTTACAAGAAAGGGCTGAGGAATTTCCTGGTTTAGAAATCAGAGCTGAATCAACTCGTTATTATCCTCATGGACAATTAGCATCCCATATCATTGGATACCTTGGTGAAGTTACACTAGAAGAACTACAAGCTAATCCCGAATACCAAATGAGAATGATGGTTGGTAGGATAGGAGTTGAAGCTAGTGCTAATGATGTACTAGCAGGCAAATGGGGTCAGCGTCTTATAGAAGTTAATGCCCAAAATCGGGAAATACGTCTCTTTGCAGAAGAAGAGCCTCAAGGTGGAAAAACGGTAAAGTTAACCCTCGATCTAGACCTTCAAAAAACAGCAGAAAAAGCTCTTGGTTTTCGCAAAGGAGCTGTAGTTGCTCTAGATGTTAATACAGGGGAAGTCCTAGCAATGGCTAGTTATCCCAGATTTAACCCCAATGTCTTTACAAAACCTATGCTTGAAAAAGAATGGCAAGCTCTTCATAATAAAGAACAATCATTTCTCAATCGAGCGCTCCAAGGTTATCCCCCAGGTAGTACATTTAAAATGGTTACTTCCGCTGCTGCTATGGGGTCTGGCAAATTTTCTCCTTACTCAATTGTCCAAACTTCTGACTCCATTTATGTTGGAGGTATTAGTTTTAATGAACATAGTGGGGGATATGGTGCTATTGGTTTTAGGACTGCATTGGCTTATAGTAGTAATACTTTTTTTTATCTGGTGGGTCTGACTATTGGTCATGCAGAAATATCTAAATGGGCATATAAACTTGGTTTAGGAGGCAAAAATTTAAACCTTCTGGGCATACCTGCTACATATAATGGTCTTATTCCTACGGAAGAAGATAAACGCCAAATTTATAATGATGCCTGGTATTTGGGTGATACAATCACTATGGCAATTGGTCAGGGTCTGGTTTTGGTGACGCCTTTAGAGTTGGCAGCAGCAGTAGCAGCGATCGCTAATGGTGGGAAAGAGGTTAAGCCTCATTTGTTGGCCGATGAAACTAATTCTCCGGAAATGAAACCTATTCCTACGGGGTTGAAACCAGAATATGTTAAGGCGATTAAGGAAGGGATGATTGATGTTGTTTATTATGGTACGGCACGTTCTCTTTATGATGGTACTATTCCTCTTACAGGAGGAAAAACAGGTACATCAGAAATAATTGGACAAAGGTCTCATTCTTTGTATGTGGGTTTTGGGCCAGCTTATCGGTCAAAAATTGCGATCGCTGTAATTGTTGAGAATGGTGGTTATGGTTCTGTTGCTGCAGCTCCAGTTGCTAAACAGGTTTTTCAAACTTATTTTAGGAAGTATAGCCAAGTTCAATAATTAATAATTAATAATTAGCAATTAATAATTAATTATTAATTCTTACCTCTTCTTTTCAAGAATAAGATTGGTTAAAAGGGAAATTTTTTTCTTTTTTGAAATTGATATTCAACCGTTTCAAATTGTTTGTGTAAATGCTTGGGAAATATATACCCAAGTTTAACCTTATTTCTTGTTCCTTATATCAAGTTTCATTAAGGGAATAGCAGAAAATAAATTATCCCAATTTTTGTACTAATCACGTTACTGGTTACTCCTTATTCCCTTACTTTTTCAATTTCTTCCCTACTCCCGTAGGGGCGATTCGCGCATCGCCCTTACTCCCTTATTTTCATAGCTAATGGGATAATTTTTTATTTGGAAGTCCCTAATTAGCCATAATAAAAATTATATAGCTGTTGAACCGAGAATATTTTTTCAGTGCGGTATGCTGCGCAAACAAATTTCCCCCTATTCTCTATAGCAGTCCTATTTTATTTGTGTATAAAAATCTTACCACTTTTAGGGAACACTTAATACTTAACTGGCGGGAGTTTCAGTTTTTTTATCTACTTTTTGATTACCCGCAACCTATGGGCGGATTGCTATATTCCCTATTTTGGCATTCCAGAAATACCTTTGAACAATAATATCAATCCCCCAACTAAAATTGTTATCGCTACACCACCAATCAATAAATCAAGCCAACCAGTATTTTCCATAATTAAATTAAATTTAGGGAATAGGGAATAGGGAATAGGGAATAGGGAATAGGCAAAGAAACAATTATTTGTAACTTCTAATTCAGCATAACTTTAGGAGTATTAATACTGAGACCCCCACCCCTGTAGAGTCATTTCAATCTTTGGCCTTATTCAAGCTTTAAGATTTAGTCGATCAACAAGTTTATTAATATTTATTCTGTAAGCATTCAGATGTTACTAAAGTTAGGTAGTTGACCAATTTCATCCATAACTTTTAATTCTGCAGGAAAGGACTATTTCCTCCTTCCTTGAGAGTTAATAACTAAACGCTGATAGCTGATACGCGATGTGCTGAATGCTTACTTTATTCTACAAACCGTCTCTCTAATATTTAGAGATATCATATATATTTTGTCACAGTCAATACTGAGTTGACTAATAATCATTAAATTTTTATTTAATTTCCTGACTCTTCTGTAAATTAGAGTGAATCATAGATACTATAGTATTTATAAATTTTTCTTGAATATCATTAAGGAGTACACAATAAATCTGGAGAAGAAGCAGTATAAATTCCTATTAGATATTAAATTTACTAATTTTTTTCTATGAGCTATTGTCTCAACTTACATTGCCAACAGCCTGAAAATCCCAGCGATGTCGAATTTTGCCAAACTTGTGGTTCAAACTTGTTACTGCGAGGTCATTATCAAGTGATTAAACCTATTGGGAATGGCAGCTTTGGCAGAACTTTATTAGCAGTAGATTTAGATAGATTTAATACGCCTTGCGTTGTTAAACAATTTTCTCCACAAAATCACAGTTTACTCTCTACTAATAAAGCATCAGAATTGTTTAAAAGAGAGGCAGAACAATTACTGAAGTTAGGTGGAAATCCCCAAATTCCGACTTTTTATGCTTATTTTGAAGAAGATGAAAATCTCTACTTGGTAGAAGAGTTAATTACCGGACAAAATCTCCTGCAAGAATTAGAAGAAGAAGGTGCATTTAGTGAGCAAAAAATCTGGAAAATATTATATGAAATATTACCACTACTAAAATTTATTCACGAAAAGCAAGTAATACATAGAGATATAAAACCAGAAAATATATTACGAATTAATAGTTCAAATTCACAACTAACAGGAAAAAATCTAAAATATCAATTAGTTTTAATAGATTTTGGTGTTGCCAAGCTAAATAATCAAACAGACCAGAATAAAATGGGTACTATTACTGGCACATTAGGATACGCGCCAATAGAACAAATACGGGGTGGTAAAGCATATCCAGCTAGTGACCTTTATAGTTTAGGCATGACTTGTATTCATTTACTGACTCAAGTACCACCTACCCAACTTTTCGATCCATTTAGTGGAGAGTTAATTTGGCGATCGCTTCTAATTCAAAAAGGGATAAAAATTAGTTCTAATCTAGAAAAAATTCTAGATAAATTAGTCAAGGATTTAGTCAAGGAAAGATATCAATCAGCTACTGAATTACTTATAGAAATTGCTCTGATTCCGACTAAAAAAGGAAAAGCAAAGCCAGAATCTCAAAATATTAATCAATCAGAAAAAACATCTTTAGAAAAATTCCCAATACATCAAAAAAATCCAGACAAAGTGTCTCAGATTGATGTGATTGTGCAGGCAGAAATAGAAGCATGGAAAAATCAAAAAAAATCAGGACAATTAGCAGATTATAAGCAAATAAAAATATCTGATAATAACGGCGATAGTTACCAACCAATTACGCCAAAACTATCATACAATAACCATCTCAACCATGAATCAGAACTAATAGATAATGTCATAGAATTTGATAGGAAAAAAGCAAATTTACTTCCCACAAAAACCAAAATTAGAAACTATGTAGAACTCTCTCAGTTATGGAAAACTGTACAAATTCTCAAAGATAATACTGCTCCTATAAATAGTATAGCCATAGATAACCACGGTTTTATTTTAGCAAGTGGTAGTGATGATAAAGCAATTAGACTATGGAACCTCCAAACAGGACAACTTTTGCATAAATTTTTAGGTCATACTGCTGAAGTTTATGCAATAGCTATTACTGCGGATGGTAGAAGAATTATTAGTGCTGGAGATGATAGAACAATATTAGTTTGGAATCTACAGAAAAAAACAATTGCAGATAGATTTTATAGTTATTCAGGTTCTCCTTATAGTCATCGCGATGGTGCTATTTTTTCAGTAGCTATTAGTCCGGATGGTGAAACTGTAGCAAGTGGAAGTGCTGACCATACAATTAAAATTTGGAATCAACGAAATGGAGAATTACTATATAAATTACATGAACATTTAGATAGAGTTTTTTGTGTAACTTATAGCAAGGTCAACAATATTTATACAGAAATAAATCATTCTCAGAATCAAATTTTTGCTAGTTGTAGTGCTGATGGTTCTATTAAAATTTGGCAGGTAGGTTGTTGTGAAAGTTTGAGAACATTAAGAGCACATTCTGGGGGTGTTTATTCAGTTGCTTTTAGTTCGGATGGTAAAATTTTAGTGAGTGGGGGTGCAGATAAAACGATTAAATTATGGGATGTTGATACTGGTGAGTTATTAAATACTTTAAAAGGTCATTCTCGTGGAGTTTTGTCAGTAGCTATTAGTTCAGATAATCAAATTCTTGCTAGTGGGAGTATTGATGGTACGGTTAAGTTATGGAATTTGCAAACTGGGAAGTTATTGGATAGTCTTTGTGGTTATCATCCGGTGCAGTTTAGTCCGGATGGTAAAACTTTAGTTAGTGGGGGTGAAGGAGGGAGGATATTAATTTGGAGATTGTAGGAATATTATGTTGGTAAATAAATAGGATAGGAGATATAGAAATACAGCGCATTCGGTGGTTTATGAAGTACAGTAGCACGAGTCGCTTTTTAAATAGTTTTTGAAGTATGGAATTAAGTTTTCATTCAAAATGTACGCCAATCTAGCAGAACCACTGTACCACACTTACATGGAATAGGCTGCATCTTTCCCATTCCTATTTCAACATTTTATTAATGCGGATTGGGATATCTCTTAAAAACTGATTCTTTTAATGATTTAAGATGTTCTAGTTTGTGTTCTAATTCAAACATGAGATTATCACTTTTTTGATTATTGCAACGCCAACAAATTGCTTCTAAGTTATCATAATCAAACATTTTTTCTGGAAAACGAGCTTTATTCAATTTGTGGTCAATAGTAACGTAATTTTGGTGAAAGTATAATAAACCAGCTTGATTTATATCTAATTTCCCATCAACTCTTTTATATTCATAACCTCGCCTTCTTGCCTCTGTTTTAGACTTAGTAGAATATTTTCTACCATGCACCATTTTTTTCCCACAATAGGGACATGGTTTTGAATTTTTATTAGCTCTATATGTATTTGGAGTTATCAACCCTTCTTTTGGGTCTTTAATACATGGTACTGTTTGATTTTTCTCCCAAATATCTCTGATTTCAGAAGTATCGTATAGTGTATCAAGTCGTGGTTTGCTCATTGTATCTATACTCCATTGCTGTTTCGTATGTGGCAAAGCGTTTTTTAGTTTTATTAAATATGTCTGTTGCTTTTTCTAAAAGTCTATCTATTTTGTCAACTTTCTGTTCTACAACTTCTTCAATATGTTCTGTTTCATGGAGTGATTGATTAATTGCGCCAATAAGATCGCCTTTATTAAGTTTATGTTCAAAGATAGTGGCAACATTATTATTCACTATATTGACAAAAGACATGAGTATTTCCCATGATTTTTGAACTTGCTCCCATCCTCGATTAAAAAATCCTTTTGTTCGAGCTTCTTTTTGTTGTGAAAGTGTCAAAGTTTTGAATTTATCTGTATTTCTCTGTTGCCATTGTCGGTAATTTAAACCTTGAATTATATTCATTGAAACAACCTCTTCTAAACTACTTTTTTATCAAAAAAATATTCAATTTTCTGCCATACATCTATACCGTAGTGCTTGATAATATATTTCTTGGTCATATTTTGTTGATGCCTTAATACATCAAGTTTATTGTCAACTTCTTTTTGGAGTTGATGACCTTCTGAAACAATTTCCTTTGCAATTTCTTGATGTTCTTCCAGAGCATCTTTTAAATCTTCTACATCATTTTCATAGTCAGTCTTATGTACTAAATTTTTTTCCTTTAATAATTCAGCACGCTCTTTACCTACTTTAGATAGTGCATTTTGTAACCATCGACCTATTCGTAGAAGCTCAGAATTTTCAGGATTTAAAAATTGTTGTAGTTGACTTTCAGCTTTATCTGCTCTTTCTTTTTCTGCATTTGCTTTAGTTTCTGCCACTTCTGCTTTTTTATTTGCTTTACCTGTATTTTGACTTAACATATATCTATTGTAAGTATTTGCAGGTTTGACAATTTGCAAAGGACGTAAATTCTCATACACCTCTAAGATATCTTCATCTGTCAGCTTTAAATCTAGATACTCTTGTCTGATACCTGAATTTTTAGCTATTATACGAATCTTTTCTTTTCTTTCTTTTTTACTTAATCCTATTGTTGTTTTCATCTTTTAATTTTTAATTGTTTAACTAAAATTGGCAATTAATTCGTAAGCATTCAGCGGTCAGCTCTCAGCTAGAAG
>NZ_JAAHGT010000488.1 GCF_010672385.1 Okeania sp. SIO2F4 | reverse complement strand
CGGCCCTGGGCGGTACCTTCGCCCGCGTCCGACTGTCGACCGCCGGCACCGCTGCGACCACCGGCGGCGCCGCGGACGGTGAAGTCGAAGACTACGCCGTCACTCTCGAAGCGCGCTCGGATCTCTCGATCACCAAGGGCGACGCGCCAGATCCGGTGATCGCTGGGGAGACCCTCACCAATGCGCTCAAGCTGATAGCTAGTTAAACCTTTATCTCACTATAATTTCGAGGTGTTTGTCACCCCGTGAGCATTGATAGTTATTTTTTTGGGAAGTGGGTTTCGCGGAGCAATATGTTTGCATAGCATTCCCTTAGAAAGGAAAAAGCGGAGTGTTGTTGCGCCCAGTACCATGAGTGCGAAATGGATGTTGAATTGGCGTTGGCGGAGTAAGTGCGGCAGCTACATCGCTCGCTCATCAGTCCTCTCACTTCAATCATTAGCTAGAGCCTATGTATTGCCATAAGTTACAAAATGATTACTTTCGCCAACAGTATCTTCTCTAGTTTTACGCCTACATAATGCAAAAGTTCAACAAGGGGTTTGAGTAGCAATTGATACTGTTGATGAACTTAATAAAAGAGATAAATTCGCGAATATTATTCGCGAATCTAGTAATTCACTCCGAGCTCTTTGAGAGTGAGAAAAGCTCCGTTCTCTATTCATATTATGTCCGGTAGCATCGGTATTGTATAGCAAAAGTAGGGAACACTTAACACTTAACTGGGAACAGGTAAGAAGACTTAAGGGCAATAAAAAAACTTAAATTTCCTGTAGATATTCACCCTAACTTTTACACAAATGATACCAGCGGACATGATATCACACTTGAATTGATTATTAACTCAATTATTGAGACATGATTTCATTATTGGCTCTGACCCTAATAATTGCTAGTACCAAGGTCCGAAATCTATGCTATGACTATAAGAATGGGGGATTTACTGACAATTATTATTCATTCTATTTGCTTATTGTCACCACTTTTCATGGGGTGTTTCACCCTTTTCTCTCCCTCGCTAATCAGGAGCTAACTGGGCAAAAGAAGAAACAGGAGTTTTAGCCAATGGTACACCTTGAAACCAAGCAAATAGGCGAATCATATTCATTGCAGTTGCGCTCAATATATGTTTTCAATGAACTTTCTGCAAACCTACATAACGGCAGCATGCGCAAACCCCGCACCACGAACACCTTGAGAAATTGTACCTTCGACTCCAGCACGTTGATTGTACTGTTTTAACCATCTTTTGTTTGTTTGCTGTTTTCGTCTTTTGACAATAGCCAAATGTTCCTCTTTTGGGCGCAGAGTAATTTCTCTAGGCTCGGTTGCCGAGCGTGTACATAGATGACGAAATTGGCATTCTCGACAAGCCTTTTTGGGAAATTTAACTCCAATTCTTAATGTTTCTCCTGTATGAATCAAAAACAAGCATCATCAGACCAAATTGAATGAATCGATCGTATCACATCCGCGATCGCTACTCTTGAGAACCAAAAAAAACAAATTATTGCTCAAGGTGAAGTTGCACCTCCAGGGACACTAGTTTCTCCCGCTTCAAGTACGACAGCAGCAAAACATTTATTGGTACTACAAACTTCAAGCACAAGAGCCAATTTTTCCTAAAGCCAATGATGCTAGGAGTTTTAGTAAATATAAGCATTTAGGAAAACCTGGTAGTCAAGCTCATATGACCGCAGTAATGCAGGTGGTCAGGCGTTCTCGTTCTTGATGAAATTCAACGTACTATTGATACTTTGTCACAAAATTTATTGGACATTGGTTTTGACGAGCAACCAAAACAAAAATCAAATAATTAACTCGATAGATTAGCGAATAATATTCGCTAATCTATCTCTTTTGTTAAGTTCATCAACAGTATCCTGTAATGTACCTAGACGGAGTTTTCCGAGCTGCAATAAGGTCAGCATAGCTAACTTGTGGTGGTCGCCGTAGTTTTATTAAATCATTCTTAATAGATGCAGACTTCTGAGGTAACTCCTTCTTGATCTTAGTTACGGCTTCAGAAATACTCGCTTGAATGTCACTATTGGGATATTGAACTTTGAATGCATCACCTAACTTGTCAGCAATTTTCGCTAACCCTTCTTGTGTCGTATCATCATACTCTCCAGGCTTAAATTTAATTGATATAGCCGTAGAATTATCTTGATCTCCATGGTTAACTTTTTGAATGGTGAAATAACTTAAGCTCCTGTTGAAATGAGATGCCATAAAAGCTCTGACTGGTTCTGGAAGATTAGTTGGTGGTATTATTTTATTGTCAGTTTCTGTCTTCCATGGTTTTAACTCTGTCTCCACATTGAGTCGATCTTCTGGTCGTCCCTGATTTTGAGCCAATCTGGTAAATCATTTGTACTTTGAGGAGATAAAGTCCACGTTAAACCATTCCAATCAGCAATTTTAAAATCCCCGCCGTCAAAACCTCTTGCCCGAATCACTGTTCCTGGTGAGAGTTGAGAGTCCGCTGTAGAATAAATTGTGCGTAGCATACCTGCATAGGATTTGTTACCATCACTTTGAGTACCATATTTGGGTTTAGTCCGATCGGTATTAGGTGTCAGTTCATGATCAACTCCAGGAGTAGTAAGTTCTTTTGCCATTTTTTTGAGTTCATCATTGTTGCTTCTGTTAGGACCATTGGCGATCGCTTCTAGCTTTGCTTTCACTGTCGGTCAGCATCATACTGGAACAAATAATCTACATAAGTTGACTCCCAATCTTTTTGGTCTTCAGGAACTTCATACTTGTACAAGTTGTTCTGGGGATTAACCTGAACTTCAAGTCGAAAAGATTGAGAGGTTTGAGCACTTTTTGATTGAGTCATATTCAGATGACCGCCCGTACTACCATTCAAATTAAATCCAAAAGAGCCAGCAGCAGATACATTCAAAGAAATACCGCCAGTAAAATTGGTATTAAAAGAATAGGAACCACTACTCGATTCTTGCCTCACATCCATAGTATTAGTGGTTTCAGCATAGAATCCCCCGTCTGCTGTCCACACATAGGTATTAGCAATATTGCGAGTAGCAAATTTTTCCGGTAGACTTTGGTCTTTAGTCAGAGCATCAGCAAGACTGCCGAAGGTGCTAGCAGCACCCAAACCTATTCCTGCAATAGGAATAGCCCCAGCAGCACTAGCTAAAAGTCCTGCATTGGTACTCATTACATTTTTGAGAATGCTATTGGATAGGGGTGAAGCATCGTAGTTCTGATAATAATTTTTCAACTCTGCTGCTTCCCCTAATTTATTTTTATCCTCTTCTGGAATAATAATTGCTCCGGCCATACCAAAGGAAATTTAGTATTATTGCCAGGAGAAGTAGCTGAACAAAAACGTCAACAGGCTGAAAACAATATCAACGTGCCGAACGTCTGGCGACTAAACGAAAAAAGTTAGGGGTAGATATTAGACATAGGCGTGAAAATTAAAAATAGAATCAATTACTTCTCCGTGTTCCCAGTTAAGTGTTCCCTGTTCCCTCTTTTCCGGATAGGTCTATTGATTCTGTCTAATTCCAGAAAATATGCTGAACGGAAGCCTATCTCAATCTGGAGGGAGGTTATGCGATCGCTCCCTGATCTTAGTCTCAAATGTTGATTATAGCGGTTTTCACAAAGGTAGACTCCAAAACTTCTACCTTGAGGCTAAAATCTCTGTATTCTATGTTAATCAAAAGCGCTATAAGAATCCAACCTACTAGACCGACATAGCTAAAATGTTGTAATAGTAGGGACGGGTTCATTTTTTTTGATAAGTATAAGTTAAAAAATTATAACACAAGAGTTAATTTTGATCAATCTTTCTTGTGAGAACGAAATAACCCTGGCGATCGAGTAGCTAGGAATAGTTCTTGATGAACAGAAAACTACTAACTAAATTAGTTATAGATGAATTAATAACTATCAAAAGGTTTATTACCAAAACTACTCCCCAACCCACAAATTATCCCTAAAACCTAACATTTTCTCCTTAAAATTAATAATGAACTTAGACATATCTCCAGCTTGGATTTCCCTTAAAACTGCAACAGTCACTACAATTATTACCTTTTTCCTCGGCATTGCAGCAGCACGTTGGATGCTAGGATATCGCGGTAAAAACAAAGGACTAATTGATGCCATTTTAACATCCCCTCTGGTATTGCCTCCAACCGTCACAGGTTTTCTATTACTATTATTATTAGGTAGAAATGGTCCTCTTGGTCATCTACTCTCCTCAATGGGAATAACATTAATTTTTACTTGGCCTGCCACTGTAATTGCAGCTACCGTTGTTTCATTCCCCCTGATGTACAAAACATCACTCGCAGCTTTTAATCAAATTGATACCAGTTTGCTTGCTTGTGCTAGAACTTTAGGTGCTTCAGAATGGAGAGTATTTTGGCGAATTTTATTACCCTTGGCAAAACCGGGAATAATTGCCGGAACATTACTATCTTTTGCCCGATCGCTCGGTGAATTTGGTGCAACCTTAATGTTGGCAGGCAGTATTCCTGGCAAAACCGAAACTATTCCCATTGCCATTTTCTTTGCCTCCGAAGGTGGGAATATGAAAGAAGCATTTATTTGGGTGTTAGTAATTTTAGCCATATCTCTTGGGGTAATAACTGGTGTCAACTTCTGGTCAGAATCTCAAATTAAAAAGCGCATGGCACAAAAAACAGAAAAGCAAATTGTTGATGTGCGCTCTGTACCTAAAGTCAAAACAATACCTTTTACACTCAACTCCCGCAACAAATCACAAAGTCTATTTGTAGATATCCAGAAGCAACTCCCAGGATTTTTATTAGATGTTGCTTTCAGTGCTAATGACAAACCATTGGGGTTATTAGGAGGTTCCGGTGCTGGCAAAAGTATGATTTTACGTTGCATTGCTGGTTTAGAAACTCCCACTCAAGGACGCATAGTTTTAAATGGGCGAGTATTATTCGATGCAGAACAGAAAATTGATTTACCCAGTCGCGATCGCCATGTTGGTTATTTATTTCAAAACTACGCTCTTTTTCCCCATCTAACCGTAGCTGAAAATATTGCTTTTGGTTTACCTACAGGTTTGTCATCAAACGAAATTCAACAACAAGTACGAGCGCACTTGTTGGCAGTGCAGTTACCAGGATATGAAAAACGATATCCAGGGGAACTTTCTGGAGGTCAGCAACAACGGGTAGCTCTAGCGCGAGCATTAGCAAGTCAACCGGATGCTTTATTATTAGATGAAGCTTTTTCCGCATTAGATACTCACCTGCGACATCAGATTGAAACATTGGTTATTGCCACCCTAGAAAACTATAAGGGGGTGACATTATTGGTGACTCACAACCTAGAGGAAGCTTACCGCATTTGCCAAAATCTCTTGGTAGTTGATGACGGAATTATTCTGACTCATGGTCTCAAACATGACATTTTTGAATATTCTACCAGTGTGAGAGTTGCTCAGTTAACTGGTTGCAAGAACTTTTCTCAAGCAGTAGTTATAGACGATCGTAAAGTAGAAGCTGTTGAATGGGGATGTAGTCTTGATATTCTCGAACCCATTCCAGAACATTTTTCTCACGTTGGTATTCGCGCTCACCAGATTACTTTTACGGAGGAAGCAAACCAACCGAATACTTTCCCCTGTTGGTTAGCAGCAACCAGCGAAACTCAACATCGGATGACTTTATATTTGAAATTATATCAACCTGCAAGAAATGCTTTTGACTACGATTTACACGCAGAAGTATTTAAGGAAAAATGGCATCAAATTAAAAATCGTTCTTTTCCTTGGCAGGTTTGTTTAGACCCTTTCCGTTTGTTATTACTAGAGGGTACTCCATCGCGATCGAATGTTAACTGGCATCTTCAAGACTCTCAAGACATTGTGTTGGTGAAGCGTAACACCAAAAATACAATTAAATAATTAGACCTCTACGGAAAAGAGGGAGGTAGGGAGTAGGAGACCCACCCTTAACCCCTCCCAGAAGGGGAATAATTAATGATTTATACGTATGGGATTGATTTTATTTTGATTATTGGAGAATTTGTATAACTTGATAATACTGACTTTGTTTGTAAATTCTTTCTAACACCTTCTTGAAAACTAGACACGCGCTAGACATCTGCCATCGGTGAGTGCATTCTTATTTCGTGGCTCACCCGTTTCAATGTGTACTTGCACAGAAAGTTGATGTTCCGCCCATAAACTATGGGTGAGGATACCCTCAAGGGCTTTCCGACCTTGAAAAAGTTGAGTCCTCCGAATACAATGCAGTTTAATAAAACTAGCAACTCGCCTCCAGTGACTCCAATCATGTTTGTTGACATCCTCCGGTCTCAACAAACATTTAGGAATTTTTTCTGATAATTTTAACGCTCTACCACCAATTACTAAACCAGCAGCAGTACCACTATTTAGGCCGTATTTAGCCATATAATTAACCATTCCTATCACACTGGTAAAAGCTGGATTAACTTTGATTAATTCAATTCCAAATCTTCTACAACATGATTCTAAAGCTTTTCTAAACATTCCCGTAGCCAAGTTAGACAGCATCTCATTATAAACTTTACTTTCCTCACTCCGAGCAATGGCTTTTTTCTTGGTAAAATCCAGAGACTCAATAGCAATAGCACATTCAAAAAACTCTGCTAATTTGACAACTTGACAAACAATATTTCTCATAGATGCTTGCCGTTGTCCTGTAGTTTGATTTTTCCATTGGTACGGTATCTCTTCTAAATATTCAATATTGCCATCCCATTTAACATAAGTAACTGAAATCTCCTCGGCATTAAAATCAATGCCTATACAACCATTTTTTCTATTATGAACTACTGGAATTTCTTGTACATAAGTAGAAAGATGTATATACCAATTGTCTTGTTTATGTTCCCGACGAAAAATAGAAATTGTGATTGGTTTGAAATTATTTAAAGCATAATCTAAGTCTGAGCTTCTATATCGACCACTCCTGTCTGAAACAGAAAACTCTAACTGTATTTTCTGACCATATTTATCTTGTAATGGTCTAGGTAGTTGAACTTGTAGTTGATACAATCCATCCTCTTGTAATGGGAAAACTTTCATCATAGTTCCACCGCCAGGCTGAGATTTTCCCACGCAGAAAAACCTGCCTGAGCGTTTCTTACA
>NZ_JAAHGT010000487.1 GCF_010672385.1 Okeania sp. SIO2F4 | reverse complement strand
TGTCAAACTACTTTGGCGAGTACCACCAATAATATTGGCAATATTTTCATCAAATCTATCTACTCGCTGACTAGGTAGAGATAGAGAAATATTTTCATCCTTAAAACGGTTTCTAATTTCAGTTCCTACTGCTGGTAAAGCCAAATAATCAGAACAACTTAAGGAAAGTAAAGAAAACTCATTATGTCCAGTTGCACTTATACCCTTTTCAATAGTATCCACTACTTGTTGTGGTTCCACATCTCGTGCTGGTCGAGTTAACATACCTGGCTGACAAAAGCGACAACCTCTGGTACATCCACGTCGCACTTCTATTACCAATCGATCATGGACTGTTTCTACATAAGGAACTAAACCTATAGAATAAGCTGGCATAGGAGTTGCGACTCGACGGAGTATTCTTTCTGGCACATCGTCGCGAATAGGGAAAACAGAACCATCTGCAGCCATGCTATAAAATTGTGGCACATAGACACCAGGAATTTGGGCTAAATCTAACAGTAATTCTTCTCTAGTTAATTTATTAGCTTTCCCCTCCTGAACTATTAGTCCAATTTCTGGAAGTAACTCTTCTCCATCCCCTAGAGCAATAAAATCAAAAAAGTCTGCATAAGGTTCAGGGTTTGAAGTTGCTGTTTGCCCTCCTGCAAATATTAGAGGGAAGGAGGAGTCTGGGGAGTTTTGGGAGGATGGAGAGTACAACTTCTGACTTCTGACTTCTGAATTCTGACTTCCTTGATAGTTTGGGGAGTCCCACTTCTGACTTCTGACTTCTGACTTCTGACTTCGTTCAAGTCTTTCTTGCCAAGTCAAAGGTATGCCTGCCAAACTGAGCATTTCTAGAATATTTGTCGCTCCTAACTCATAGCTGAGACTAAAGCCAAGAATATCAAAATCAATAAGCGATCGCCTTGATTCTACAGCAAATAGTGGAGTATCTGTGGCCCGCAATTTTTTGGCTAAATCTGGAGCTGGTAAATATGCGCGATCGCATAATTGGTGTGGCTGAGAATTTAAGATATTGTAAAGAATTATATGTCCTAGATTAGAAGCTCCTACTTCATAAACTTCTGGGTAGGTCAACACCCATCGGACTTGAGAGTTGTCCCAAGGTTTATGAAAAGCACCAAACTCATTACCAAGGTAACGAGCGGGTTTGTGGATATCGGGTGTAAGTAAATTCTCTACTGCTACTGCCACTATTACTACTTAAGGTGTATTTTATGGTTAGATATATTTCAAGATAGCACCAAAAACTTATGGTGTGGAACTATAACTCAAAGATTTCACTTATTATGGCCTCAGGGTCTCAATGATGAATATCACTTTCTCATATAGTATTGGATCACCTATCAGGGTAAATATCTAGCAGAGAATTTAACTATGTAGAGTTTTTATTTAGATTAGCCATGGAACCAAACTGTGTGATTCGGAAACTCGTATCTAAAGCTCTCTATTTTCGGCAATTAACCCCTGAAATCGAAAATCAAATCAACTCAGAGTTGACACGACTTGGGTATATTTCCGATGTAGATTATGAAGCATTAGAGTTATTAATGGAGGAAATGGATGCAGGGCGAATTCAGCTCGTTCCTACTATGTAAATAATCTGAATTTTTTGTAGTTTAAAATTTCCTAATATGGAAAAATATTTTGACAGCAAAAATAATCTTTTTTTGGCATATCAGTTATTAGAAAATAAATATTTAGCAGGGCTATAAAATAAAATAAAACATGAACTGAGATAGATATAATTCTAATTTGCTAAGTTGAGTTTTGAGGTAGAGATAAAGAAGTAATGATAAGCAGTAAGGAATAGGAAAGACTGGAATCACCGAATAGTTTTGATACTAAATTAGGTACTTTTGTCAAATCCCCTCTAATCTTTCAGCATGAGTGCTTTATACCCTCTGCCTTACTCCCGTTATCAAGATACTATCGTTAGCTGATTTTAGCATAAGATCCTTTTTCCTTTTTCCTTGTTCCTTGTTCCTTACCATTTTAGGACTACCAATTTCTCTATGTAGAGCTAGTTTGACGATCTGATTTTTCAGGGTGTATATTCAATAATTTATAATTGATAATTGATAATTACCTCTCCCTAAAACGGATTGGATTGACGCGGAGCGTGAAAATTTTTCTTGTTTCTCCTTTAAAGGAGAGGCTTTAAACCTTAATTATTTGGTAATTTTCAAACTGTTTAGTATGGAAAGGTGTAGTTTAATATTAATTTTTTCTCTATTCCCTATTCTCTATTCCCTAAAGTCCTAAAACTTTTTACCTGATCAACTCCAAAAATGCTGCAATTGTATATCTGATGCTCAAGTTAAGTAGGTAGGCAAAAGTATTTTTAGATCTACTCCTCAAGTATATACAGCATATTTTTTGTTCCATGTTTCCTACTGACAAATTTTCAATTAATTTGGCAGAGGTACTTAGAACCAACAAAAATTCACTTACATTGTTGTTTCCAGAATCTGCTCTCTAAAATACCTAAAAATAATTAATTGCACAACTCTATTATCTGTAATACCTAGAAAAGAGAGGAAAAATCTGCTACATACATCCCTCCACCGAACATCTTAGTAGCATAAGGACGATAAAGTTGTGTAAAGACTTGGGATTAGTATCCTGCGAAATGCTTGCCAAACATTTCACTTTCTCAGACTTATAATAAACTACTCATAAATTTTCCCACTTAATCTACTTAAACAAAATCTAGAACAGAAAATTTGATTGTTCATAACTTTTGTCTTAAATATTTTTACTTTTGACTCAAAAACTTCCCTGACTACTTTTCAAGATAAACTTTCCTATATGTACATTAATCAGTTCAGGAGTTAATAAAAGTTATCATGCAGCTTGCCAAAAGGCTAGAAAAAATACCACCTTATCTCTTTACTGAAATTGACCGTAAACGGAATGAATTATTAGAAAGAGGAGTTGACATTATCAATTTGGGGGTAGGAGATCCAGATCAACCTACACCAAATCATATTGTTCAGGCAATGCATGAGGCAATTCAAGACCCAAGAAATCACCATTATCCCCCCTACAAAGGTATAAAAGAATATAGGCAAGCCGCAGCAGCTTGGATGAAACGTAGGTTTGCCATTGAAGATTTAAACCCAGAAACAGAAGTAATTTCCTCAATAGGTTCTAAAGAGTCAATTCACAATACTTTTTTAGCCTTTGTAGACCCAGGGGACTATACTCTAATTCCTGACCCTGGTTATCCAGTTTATCGAACCTCAACAATTTTTGCTGAGGGTCAACCTTATCCAATGCAACTTAGGCCGGAAAATGGATTTTTACCAAATTTAAAGACTATTCCTCAAGAAGTAGCTGAAAAAGCTAAATTATTGTGGATTAACTATCCTAATAATCCTACAGGTGCCACAGCTAGTTTAAAGTTTTTTCAAGAATTAGTAGACTTTTGTCGGCATTATGACATATTACTATGTCACGATAATGCTTATTCTGAAATGGCTTATGATGGTTATCAACCTCCTAGCATATTACAAATTCCTGGTGCAAAAGATATAGCAATTGAATTTCATAGTTTATCTAAATCTTACAATATGACAGGATGGCGGATTGGTTTTGTCGTAGGAAATAGTTTGGGAATTAAGGGGTTAAGTCAAGTAAAGTCTAATGTAGATTCTGGAGTATTTAAATCAATTCAAAAAGCGGCGATGGCTGCTTTTTCTACTACTGAAGAAGACTTGCAAAGTTTAGTAGCAGTTTACCAAAAACGAAGAGATATTTTTATCAAAGGTTTGCAATCTTTAGGTTTTCCGATTAAACCAACTTTAGCAAGTTTATATGTATGGGTTCCAGTTCCTCAAAATTATACATCTCAAGAATTTGTCACTCTTTTACTAGAAAAATGCGGTATTATCGTACCTCCTGGAAATGGATATGGTGCATCTGGAGAAGGTTTTTTTCGCATTACATTAACAGTAGAAGAAGAACGGATTTATGAAGCATTACAAAGAATGAAAGATGCAGGTATTACTTATGTATAAATAGGGAACAGGGTATAGGGTATAGGGTATAGAAAAAAACTTTAGCTCATTGATATAAGAAGTCCTTGATCAATTTTACTCTGATGAGAGTTTAACATTACTAATATTATATCCTACATTCCGTGTTCAAAAAGTAGTACAAAGCGATCGAGGAGCCTAATTAGGGCTTGCTTATGGAAGTCTTTTGGTAAGGGTAGGAGTTAGGAGTCAGGAGTCCTAGTGGCGAATAGCCATTCGCCACTACAGAATAGATGGGAATTATACCAATTACCAAAAGTAATACTATACTTCAGCTATACTTCAACAGTTAAATAATTACCAAGATTCTAAGTCTTTTTTTGACAATTATTAGTCGGTTAGTATATATTTTTCCTACTTTTAACCTCTCCCGTACGGACGTTGCATGCAACGTCCCTACTACTTCCCACACTTCCCCACCCAATCGGGTATAGCATTCTTTTTGAGAAATGGTATTATAGAGGAGGTAGTCGGAATAATTGTAAGAGTGATTTTTCTACCCTTGTCTGCCCAAAATCCTAACTTTTTGGTAGTTCAAGCTAAAAAAGTTGAACTTTTTTTCGATCCTTAAACGCTGAAGCTTTATAATCTCAATGCTTTTAGATTTAATCAGCAAACCCTAATTAACCTAATTTACGGAGTATAAATACTGAGGGAGATAGGAAATTGTTTTCTACTTTAGTATCTTACCGAAAAATTAATAATTAATAATTAATAATTAAATAATTATGGTTTAAAGCCTCCCCTTGGATAGGGGAAAACAAAGACAATATTCCTTATATTCAATCCTCTCGGGTTTTAACCCGAAGTAATTATCAATTATCCATTAATGAAAAATTGTCATGGGGAATGTAGGATATATAGTCATTGCTTTTAGATTTAATTAGCAAACCCTATTAACCTAATTTGCAGAGTATAAATACTGAGGGAGATAAAAAATTGTTTTCTACTTTAGTCTCTTACAAATTGTCATGGGGAATGTAGGATATATAGTCGTTTAAGTTTAGATTTAGACAAGCTTTTCTTCCTATGAAAGGATTTCAGCCGAAAAAGTGTTTCATTCTTAAGTTAAATAACTATATTTGTGAAAAATATACTGCAAATTGATACCATAATAATTCTATTTTAGTTATTTATAAAATTAACTAAAAAAACAACAGCTTCTTTAGTAGAAGAGGCAGAAGTTTTGAATGTGCAGCAGTTACTTCAGATGAAATTAGAGATATTTATCGAAAACGGTGGCGAGTTGAATTCTCATAGAAATTTTTAAAGATGCACCTAAAACTAGATAGATTAATTACCAAAAATGTCAATGGTATTAGCATGCAAATAATGTCTAGTCTCATCGCTTACCTAATTTTACAACTTGTATCCATTCCCAAAGAATGGGGTAATAAAATGTTAGATACATTTCCCGATATTCAAGCTTGTAGGTTTCAACAAATCAGTTATGTTCACTGGATAGAAGATATTATGAAATGTTGACATTTTTACCCTTGATAAAATTACTGTAACTTGATATGTAAACTTTTTTCAAGACATTCAACATTTCTGATAAGGGGTAATATTTTTTGAATTTATATCAATTTCATAACTTGGAAATACGATTTATTATGTCTCTATTGTCTTTAATTATCGCCTGTTTATTCAAGTATTATATTATCTGCTTATACCATTTATCCATGAAGTTGCGCTGAATAAAAGATAACAACTATTAGTAAAATTCAGGTTTGGGTAAGAATTATTAAGCGCATTGTTACAGAGAAATCGTATGACAATCCAAAAACTATTAAATATGTGGGATTAGTCTTGGGAAAAATTGATTAATTTTTTATTCTTTAATAGCAAATAAATATAGCAGGTTTATACTGAAAATTAACGTTCAGAAAAAAAATTATGATCGGTCCTAGCTCTGATAGTCTCTCCTATTTATTAGACGACAACTCTAATAACTTTACCGTACCTGTAAACTTACTAACTCCACATCCAGAAGGTCTAAAAGCTCTAGGTGGAAATGATACAGTAATAGGCTCATCAAACCCTGAACTAATTAATGGTAATCAAGGTAACGACAACATTTTTGGTGGAGACGGTTCTGATACTTTACGAGGTGGTAGAGATAATGATTTGATTCAAGCTAACCAAGGTAACGATCAAATTTTTGGAGATTTAGGTAACGATACAATTTATGGAGATTTAGGTAACGATACAATTTATGGAGGGAAAGAAAATGATATTTTATTAGGAGGAGATGGTAACGATATAATTTCTGGCGACTTAGGAATAGATACATTAATTGGAGGAGCAGGGAATGATACATTTGTTTTGCGAGATTCACAAAATAATAACAACCTAAATACAGCAGATATTATTGATGATTTTAATCCTAATTTTGACAGAATTAAAATCCCAGACAACTTAACAGAAAATGACATCGTATTCACACAAGATTCCTTCACAGGAGATACATTAATTCAAGTTCAGATCAACGGTTCAATATTAGCAAGAGTTAGAGAAATATCTGACACAAACCTTCTTGAAAGTCGCTTGATTTTTGGAAATACCTCAAATGTTAATGAACTGTCCCAAACTGCTAGCTCTGTAACCCCAATCTTTAATAATATTTTTGGATATGGTTTAGTTGATGCCTCAACAGCAGTAGCTAGAGCAATTGGAGCTGGCTCTTTCCCAGATGTTCCTGATATAGGAGGAAATCAATGGGGACTAGATTTAGTCAAAGCACCCGAAGTTTGGAATCAGGGAATTCAGGGAGATGGTATTGTAGTAGCCGTCATTGATAGTGGTGTGGACTATACCCATCCTGAATTAACAGGCCAAATGTGGATTAATAGGGATGAAATTCCCAACAATAATATTGATGATGATGGTAATGGCTATGTAGATGATGTCCGAGGTTGGGATTTTGTCAATGATGATAATGACCCAATAGATGAAGAAGGTCATGGAACTCATATTGCAGGTACGGTCGCTGCCAAGAGAGATGGAATAGGAACAACTGGAATTGCTCCAAATGCCAAAATTATGTCTCTCAGAGTATTAAACGATGAAGGTGTGGGCCGGGTTAGTGATGGGATAGAGGCCATTCGTTATGCTGTTGATAACGGAGA
>NZ_JAAHGT010000486.1 GCF_010672385.1 Okeania sp. SIO2F4 | reverse complement strand
AGAAGGTTTTAACCGTTACACCAATTGAAGATCAGGAAATATTATTTCTTCTCTCTTGGGAGATTGGAGGCAAGCGTTTGCGCTTCGCAAAGCTTCGAAGTTCGCGTAGCGTCCCGGAGGGAACGGAAACCTCGCCATCCAAGGACCGCTTTTTTCCCCTATCCAAGGGGAGGCTTTAAACCAAAATTATTTAATTATTAATTATTAATAATTAATAATTCGGTAAAATTGAAAAACTGATTTTTAGCTTTGATACTTAATCTAAAAATCATTACCACTCAGCAACGCCAAACATTGATAATTGGAAATGCTCAAGTGTTTGATAACAATGGTATTTTTGAAGGCAAGCTTAAACTTTTTTCTTCCTGTAAACTTCAACCATAAGTATTTGTAGAGTCAAAAATGAAGATAGAAAATAATACCAAATTCAAAAAAGACAGTTACATCTTAAATTTGTAATTTATTCCTACAATAAAAAATTATAAATTCCATAAATTGTCAAAATAAAATATTTTTTTATCTTTTTTTATCATTTTTTTCTTTCCCTCCATACCTATTCCTTGTATCGTGAGTGTAGCAATATTTTATTAAATTAGTAGAAGAAATATTGGTCTCGTGTTTAGACCGCAGAAACTCCTGCTAATTATATGATTTTTTCTAGGGGGAAAGAGTATATTGTGCCCAAATTATGCTATGCGCTACTTAGGTTCATTATTTGAGAAACTCAGCAATGATTTACAGAGTTCTGTAAAGATTATGGATTTAGTTTCGTCTTATGGTATTATTTATACACTAAAATTATGCGATTTAACTTGGTCGCAGTTGATCGATTTTTATGTGGAAGACAATCGGTTAAAAAGACATTTATGGGGAGACATCGAAAAGTTTTACACGGATCGTATTCAGGATACACATAAATATAAGTTTTACTTGTTGGATAGTTCAAAACCTGCTATAGAGTTTGCCAAAAAGATGAATTTATGCGAGCAAGGATATGCTTTCGATCTTAAGCATGACTCATTAACTGATGAGCTTAAAGATATTGTTCCATGTGAGATATTTTGATCTATGTTGGTTCCATTGGCTATATAGGTCCTCATTTTTTTTAGCAAATGTTGCCCCTTGTTATCGCAAAAAGCTCTTTACCACTACTTGCATTCTCGACTTACCCTATATTTTATTATGATATTTGCGCCAATTATATTGAAGCGGAATTCCGAAAATATGGCTACTTTATTTGTTGCAATGCTCCACTCAAAGGACGAAGAATAACGGATGCCGAGTATGAAATTTCACAAAAAAGCAAATATCGCCAAGCCCTTGATATTTGTCGCTTTAAAAATGAAGATTATTATACATCAGCGTTTTATATGGCTCTACCTAAAGATTGGAAAAAGGAATTTGAAAATTCGATGATAAACCAGGATAAGTGCATCTAATTTGATTTTGATTTGATGGATAATTCTATCTGGAGAATTTATTATGATTTGTTAGGCCAAGTTAATCTCTAGGGAGATAGGCCAAAGGAGTCAAAAAAATTCCTAATAATCATGTTTAGCTGTATCCGGAAAAACCCCTAATCTATATTATATAGTTGTTGTTTTTGCAAACATACCGAGAAGTTTTAGAAAACAGAGATGACTCAAGAATTTGATTACGACTTAATAATTATCGGCGCAGGTGTCGGTGGACATGGTGCAGCATTACACGCTACGAACTGTGGCCTAAAAACAGCTATTGTAGAAGCAGCAGAAATGGGTGGTACTTGTGTTAACCGAGGTTGTATACCATCTAAAGCACTCCTGGCAGCATCTGGTAAAGTTCGAGAGTTACGGGATACTCACCACTTAAAAACTCTGGGCATTCAATTAGATAATGTGGCTTATGATAGACAAGTAATTGCTTCTCATGCAAGTAACATTGTTACCAAAATAAGAGGTGACATGACCAACAGCCTTAAACGTTTAGGTGTCGATACGATTATAGGTTGGGGTCAGGTAGCAGGAAAACAAAAAGTTACGGTTAAGACGGAAAAGGGAGAAGAAAATTTTACTGCCAAAGATATTATACTTGCTCCTGGGTCAGTACCTTTTGTTCCTCCTGGAATAGAACTGGATGGTAAGACTGTCTTTACGAGTGATGATGCTCTAAAACTAGATTGGTTACCACCTTGGGTTGCAATTATTGGTAGTGGTTATATCGGATTAGAATTTTCTGATATTTACACTGCCCTTGGATGTGAGATTACAATGATTGAGGCGTTAGATCGGTTAATGCCTACTTTCGATCCAGATATAGCTAAGATTGCACAAAGAGTTCTAATTCAATCAAGAGATATTGAGACGAAAGTTGGTAAGTTGGCTATGAAGGTAGTTCCTGGGTCTCCAGTAATTATTGAACTTGCTGATGCCAAGACTAAAGAAGTAGAAGAGGTTCTAGAAGTTGATGCTTGTCTAGTTGCCACAGGTCGTATTCCCTATACGAAAGATTTGGGATTAGATTCTGTAGGAATAGAAACTGACCGCCGAGGATTTATTCCCGTAAATAGCAAAATGGCTGTTTTGTCAAGTGGTGAACCAGTACCTAATTTATGGGCAATTGGTGATGCGACAGGAAAAATGATGTTAGCCCATACAGCGTCAGCCCAAGGAATAACGGTAGTAGAAAATATTTGTGGTCGTTATCGGGAAGTAGATTATCTTAGTATCCCGGCGGCAGCTTTTACTCATCCAGAAATTAGCTATGTTGGTATGACAGAACCAGCAGCTAAAGATTTAGGCCAAGAACAGGGGTTTGAAGTTGCAAGTGTCAGAACTTATTTTAAGGGAAATTCCAAGGCGATCGCTGAAGGTGAAACAGATGGTGTGGCTAAAGTAATTTATCGTAAAGATACAGGAGAGTTATTGGGGGTACATATTATTGGTCTTCATGCTTCTGATTTAATTCAAGAGGCAGCAAATGCTATAGCTAAAAAGCAGTCTGTTAATGAGTTATCTTTTAATGTACATACTCATCCTACTTTGTCAGAAGTTTTGGATGAAGCGTTTAAACGAGCTACTGTTCACTAGCTATTAACTTTTATAAAATTGGTGGATTTAATGGTATATTTAATAATATTAATACTATCAAATCCTCCAAAAAATAGGGAGGTGGGTTCAGCAATTAACAATGAACAATTAATAATTAATAATTACCCCTTCTTAAAACGGATAGGATTGACTAAAAGGAATTTTTTTGATTTATCCCCTATCCAAGGGGAGGCTTCAAGGCGTGAATTATTGAATGAATAATTAATTGACTATCAACTCTTAATTATTAATTATTAACTCTTAATTATTAATTATTCGGTGATGGTCAGACTTAAATCCTGAAAATCTTATGTAAGGGATAGTTTGGTATTAAGAAAAATAGATAAATGAGTAGGGGTTAGAGTTTTTTCCTCAATTATGATTTCTGAGTGATACCTTGAAAAAGATAGTTTTTTAGGCAACTATAAATATGTATGAATTTTGAGGAAGTTGGTGGGTTGAATAATCTCAACATTACCAAATCTTGAAAAAGCTGAAGAGTATCAAGTAAACATTATTGAAACCTAGGAATTTATTTTAGATAAATGCAAATTCGTCGTCGTCAGCCAAACCCAGCCGTGGAAATGGGCAACTTACGCTATGAAGTTTCTGTACCAGAGTCAAAGGCTCAAAATATTCTAGAGGAAATAGTTTGGTATAAAGAAAAAGAGGTAGATTATCTGCGCGATCGACAACCTTTGATTGAGTTAAGAAAAAAGATTAACTTAATGCCTCCTCCTCTAGATTTTTTGACTATATTATCAGCAGGCAAAACTCAACCTGCTGTAATAGCTGAAGTGAAAAAAGCTTCTCCTAGTAAAGGAGTAATTAGAGAAGATTTTGAACCAGTTGCTATTGCCAAAGCATATCAGGAAAATGGTGCAACTTGTATTTCGGTTCTTACAGACAAAAAGTTTTTTCAAGGTGGCTTTGAAAATTTAGGAAATGTTAGAGCAAATGTTGATTTACCACTGCTTTGTAAAGATTTTCTGATTTATCCATATCAAATATACTTTGCTCGTTTATACGGAGCTGATGCTGTATTGTTAATTGCAGCAATTTTATCAGACCAAGACTTAAAATATTTTATCAAGATAGTTAATGCTTTAAGAATGACAGCTTTAGTTGAGGTTCATAGTCTCGAAGAGTTAGATCGGGTATTGCAAATAGATGGGGTTAAGTTAATTGGAATTAATAACCGCAACTTAACAGATTTTTCAGTAGATTTACAAACAACTTGTAAGCTGATGGAAGCTAGGAGTAAAGATTTACAAAAACTTGGAATATTAGTTGTAAGTGAATCAGGAATACATACACCTGAAGATATTAAAATTGTTAAAAATACTGGTGTGAATGCTGTTTTAATCGGTGAATCTTTAATGAAGAAAGCAAATCCAGGTGCAGCATTGTTAGAGCTATTTACTGAAAAGCAAGCTTGAGAGCAATGTCTCTTTTTGAATGAGGAAAATAGTTTATATGCTGGCTATTTACCTCTAAAGTTAAATCAAAGCCTGATTGGGATAAACGAAACAATCTAATACCAATTTTCTAAAGTAAGACTACACATAACTTGACATCTTGGCTTTCAAGTTTGATAGATATTTTTACCGAATTATTAATTATTAATTGTTAATTAAATAATTGTGGTTTAAAGCCTCCCCTTGGATAGGGGAAAAAGCGGTCGTTTGCGGAGCATGACCTTAGGATGGGATGGCGAGGTTTCCTCGCCATATCCAATCTCCCCTCGAGAAAAGTGCTCTTGAATTTCCCAATCTTCAATTGGTGTAACGGTTTTAACCTTCTTGTAATTATCAAGTTCGCCATTATCAATTATCAATTAATGAAAAGTGTTGTTTAAGTTTATGAAATTAGTATAATACGATTTATCAAAAACTTTTCTACATTTTATTGAGCAGGAGAGTAGTTGTATACAACGTCCGAGAGCGAGAAGTAAACATAAGAATAATTAACATTAACTGAGCTGCTAATTAGCAAAAAGATTATTATGCTTATGTTAATTACTTAATAACTGAAGTGTTGCCTAAATATAGGATTAATCAAAATTGGTATAATACCATTTTGATAAATTTTTACTACAAATAAGAAATAATAAGTAGGTAGGCATAAATAAACGTTAAAACAAAAAATATGAAAAAGAACCCAGAAGCAAGCGATCAAAGGGTTCCAACCGTTTTGAATTTCCATTGCTATTTTATGGGTAATTAAACCCACTTACTTATAAGTATTTAGCTATCAGCAATTAGTTTCATACAAAATGAATTTATAAGGCGGTATTGAGAGACTGAAGTCCTATTTTCAAGTTTCGGTCAAAGTACATCTGGAGACCTTATACCAAGCGTGATAAATGTTTGCTACGAATAGTTATGCTGTTTCTAGAAATCTCCGAATCAATAACTTATAGCGGTTTTCACAAAGGTAAACTATGTAGAAAAAAACTATATTTCTCTAAGCGAATTAATTTAACTTCTATTGCTGTAGTCTATGTTAATGAAAACCGCTATAAATACCTTTTATTAGGGCAGAGTTTCTCTTCTTCGTCAAAGGGACATCTCATTTAAAGTCTTTCAATTACCCTTTTTATTCATCACATTCTTTTTTCATGCATTGTATTAGCTATTCATAGTAAATATTTTTTATGATTCACATTTTAAAGCTGTTTACGCAGCATGACGTAGGAAATGCTAACTGCTAATAGCTGAATACTGACACAAATAATAGAGAATCTTGATTATAATTGCTATTTTTTGGTAAAAACTCATCTATCTAATGCAGTGAGAAAATATACCATTTTATTGCTTGTTTTTTTCTTGCTTATTCCAACTTCGGTTATTAGAGATTGAATGTATCAGAAAATATCAAAAGGAGATATAGCAATCCTATTTTATTTGTCTATAAAAATCTTACTGCTTTTAGGGAACACTTAACTGGGAACACTTAACACTTAACTGGCGGGAGTTTCAGTTTTTTTATCTACTTTTTGATTACCCGCAACCTATGTGCGGATTCCTGTAGGGAAAAAAGAATAGGCGAAGACACAAAGATTTGTTACCTATTTTTTACCATAACAGGACTTACGCAAAGGTACTATATATAGAGTTCAAAAACTATAACGTTATAGTTTTTAACGCTATATATGCGGTGTCTGCGTAAGTCCTACATAATTTTAGGAGTAGGAGTATGAATAGCGAGACCCTCTCAACTAGCCGAATTTCTATCTTTAGCCTGATTCAAGCTTTAATATTTAGTTTTTAAACAAGTTTCTTAATACTTATTTGACAAACAGTCTCTTACTTTTTCCTTGCCTATACTATTTGTAACATTATTTCTTTAAATTGGTATAATAAAAGTACCTAACAGCTATTTTATGATGGAACCAATACCAGTCCCCTCTCGTATTCATTATGAACTACTACTTCAATTATTAGAAAAAAAGACGATTTTGGCAGTAGATTATCAGACAATAGAGTATCAAAAAGTTCAAGAACTTATTGTGACAGTTAGAAAAGCTTTAGCACTGCAAAAACAATTAGAGGAAAATTGTAAACAAGCAAATTTACCAATAGAATATCACTGGTCTCTTAATGAAGCTGAAAAATATTAGCTGAAAAATATTAACGGATATATAGGAATCCTCTGCACAGTTGTAATATTTTGGTGGTAGTTAGGAGTCAGAACTCAGGAGTCATAATTTTCAAGCTTTTCAGTTCAAATTGACTATTATCAAAATTGTCACAACTAATTTAGTATTGCTATAGCAATATTCGGTGTTGGTGAAGCCCGGGTATGATGCGTAAAATTAGGGATAGGGAGTCAGAAGAGGTTGTAATAAAATGCCTATTCAACAATTAATAATTAATAATTAATAATTAATAATTACCTCGGAAAAATTTTTTCTTTTTTCCCCTTAAAAGGGGAGGCGCATACCCACAATTTCTCGGTAAATAAGTAGTGTAATACCAAGCGTCAAAAAAGAATGTTACGAATATTTTAGTCAACCAAAGTAGTTTAAGTCAGATGCAAATTTACTAGAATAGATTGTTTCATAGAAAAAAATGATAATAAAAACTGCTTCTACTGACTACTGATTATT
>NZ_JAAHGT010000485.1 GCF_010672385.1 Okeania sp. SIO2F4 | reverse complement strand
AATCAACCAAGAAAAGAAAAAAAATTTCCTTTTTAACCAATCCTATCCGTTTTTAAGAAGAGGTAATTATTAATTATTAATTATTAATTATTAATTATTGAACAGTGTCTTTGTATGTTTCGTTCATCAAGTTTAGACAGTAATTCCATAGTCAACGACAATTACCAAAGCTTTGCTCTAGCAACTATTTTTGTTCTGTATTTGGATATAATCTGGCTTTGATGACCCGAACATTTTAGAGTGAATTTAATTTCCCATAATAGCAAATAAAAAATAGTTTGTCAACTTTCGGGGCATCGAACCCCTCACTTGAACCGACTATCATCCCGACGCTGACCTGAGTACAGGGCGTAGCTCTCGCTAAATCTATTCAACTTGACTATTGTTAACAAAATAGGTGAATATGTAGAAACAGATTTTAAATACAGCACTGACACGGATCGGTAATCCTGCATCCTAATGGTATATTGGGACTACAACTCCTAGCACAGGAGTTAAGATGCTCCTACTGCCATACCATAACCAAAATAATTACAAAGCACCACTGCCCAAACGGGAACCCATAAACCCAGTTTTTTATAGATGTCGATCATTCAAACTAAGGATTTATCCTACCAACCGGGTTTCTTTGCGTAAGTCCTAAATATATATCGTGAGGTTATTAACTATGACTATTTGGGTAAATGAACAGATAGATCCATCTGGTATTGTCTACTCTTGTATTGCCTGTTGCGACAAACAACAAGCTCAAGAATGCCATGAATCTTTTCAAAATAATTTAACTGATACTCAAAAGGAACAAGGATGGAAAGCTACACTGCGAATTGTTGAGTCTTGGGATGAAGTGCCTGTTAGTGCTTTAAAATTGAATTAAAAGTTCAAATCTCGATCGGTACTTTCTTTCATAATGAGCCAAAACATGATTGAGCTATACGAACCACTTAATATTCCTAAAGCTATTGATGAAGATATTTGGATTGTTGATGGCCCTATTGTGAGAATGGCAATGTATGGAATACATATTCCATTTCCCACACGGATGACTATTATCCGATTGAAAAATAATGAGTTATGGTGTCATTCTCCCATAGAGTTAGTCCCAGAATTAAAAGCAAAAATTGATGCCTTGGGTTTAGTTCGTCACTTAATTTCACCAAACAAAATCCATTATGCTCATATTGGCAGTTGGGCAAAAGCTTATCCAGAAGCTATTACATGGGGATCTCCAGGAGTTGTAGAACGTGCAGCACAACAAAAAATAGAAGTGAGTTTTCATGCTTTTCTTGATGATGAAGCACCAATTGACTGGTCGGAGGATATTGCTCAATTAGTTTTTCGAGGTAGTAGGTTTATGGATGAAGTTGTTTTTTTTCACCGCAAAAGTTATACAGTTATTCTGGCAGATTTAATTGAAAATTTTGAGCTTAATAAAGTTAGTCAAAAATTTCATTTATTGATGAAGTTAGCTGGTTGTGCTGCTCCAAATGGTAAAGCACCACTAGATTTACGCACAACATTTTGGGGGAGAAAAAATCAAGCTCGTACCTGTTTAGAAAAAATGTTAAAATGGGAAGCTAAAAAAATTATTTTATCCCACGGAAAATGCTATGAAGAAAATGGTAATGCTGAATTAATTAGAGCTTTTGCTTGGCTAGTTCATTAATTGATAATGAATAATGGATAATTACCTCTGGTTTTACCCTCGAGGATTGAATTATCAGGAAATCAACTGTTCTTTTTTTATCCTATTAGGAGAGGCTTTAAAAAGTTTTGTAAATATTACCAAAATGCTTGTAGAATAATAATTACTCATCTTTATTATATTTATTAAAACATACCTGTTTATTGATGTCTAACGACTTAAAGAACTGCTATATAAAATTTTTGATTAATTAACTTTTAGTATTTGGTATAAACTTTCATGTGCTGACTTAACTGAAAATGGCAATTACAACTAGACAATTAATTCAATGGAAACAAAAAGGTCGCCCGATAGTAGCTCTGACAGCTTATGATTATACGATCGCTCAAATTGTAGATAATGCTGGAGTAGATTTAATCCTAGTAGGAGATTCTCTGGGAATGGTAACTTTAGGTTATGAAACAACTTTACCAGTCACTCTTGAAGAAATGATTCATCATGCTAAAGCAGTGCGACGAGGTGTGAAGCAAGCTTTGATAGTGGTAGATTTACCATTTTTAACTTATCAGGAAAGTCCCCAACAAGCCATACATTCCGCAGGGAGAATACTTAAAGAAACAGGCGCTCAAGCTGTAAAGTTAGAGGGTGGAAATGAGGCGATCGCTAAAACTGTAGATAAATTAACATCAGTGGGTATTCCTGTTATGGGTCATATTGGTCTAACTCCCCAGTCTGTACATCAATTTGGAGGTTATCGCCGACAAGGCAAAACTCCTGATGCTAGTGCGCGTATTTTAGCAGAAGCTGTAGCTTTGGAACAAGCTGGTGCTTTTGCCATTATCCTAGAACATATTGGAGTAGATTTAGCCAAAGAGATTACGGAAAAAGTTTCTATTCCTACTATTGGTATTGGTGCAGGTGTCTATTGTGATGGTCAGGTATTAGTGATTAATGATGTTTTAGGAATTTCCGATCGGCAGCCACCCTTTGCGAAATCTTATGCTAATTTACGAGAGAATATTACTCAAGCAGTTAAGGAATATAGTTTGGAAGTTAAAGAGAGAAAATTTCCTCAACCACCATCGTTATAAGTCAATACTTCTGATATAGTAAGACTGCATTAGTTTGACATACTCCCGACGTTTCCCTTACGGGAAAAAGCGGGATTCTTCAGTCTGGGAAACCCTGACCGCTGCGCATGACAGAGGTGATGTCGGACCTCTGTGTTGACATTGATAATAACAAAATGTACCTAGCTTGTCAAGGGCATATGAACCGCTTATGAAGGTATCCGAATCTTTGCCCAGGCTTTCCAATTGCGTCGCTCCCCCACCGGAGAGCGCGGGACTTCCCGCCAGGGAAGTTAAAAATTTCCTAGTTAGATTAGATATATATACAAGTGTCATGGAACAGGAAAAACACCAGAAATTCATCAAAAATCTAGAAAAAGCATTGTCTGAAAAAGATTCTCATAATTCGTGGGCACTAACTTATGAGGAAGAAGTAGCAGCAGTTAACTATCAAGCACCAGAGCTATTGACACAAAGAGCTTTAAAGCTTAAAGCTTCTGGTAAGTATCTTGATGTTGGATGCGGTACAGGTCTAGTAGGCGAAGCTATTATCCGCCCTCAGAAAGAAAACTTATATATTGATGGTTGCGATATATCTGAAGAAATGTTGAAAGTTGCAGAGCAAAAAGGTATTTATAGATCGCTCACTTGCTGTGATGTTTTTGAAATACCTTATGCAAATTCTAGCTATGATATTGTGATTTCAGCAGGTGTGTTTGCTAGTAATGAAGATAATCAAAAATCAGGCTTTGCAAATTCTCAAGCTTTACCCGGTGTTATCAGAGTTTTGAAGCCTTCTGGTTATTGTGTATTTTCTGTAAGTGCTCGTGTATGGGAAAGTGATAGTAGAGATTATTAGGACTTACGCACCTGCAACGTATTTCCGTCATTGCGACCGACTCTTAAGCAATCTCAAACCCTACTTTTTCGTGCCTCGTGCGTAAGTCCTGATTATGAAAGAGTTATTTCTCAGCTACTAGTAAATCTGATTCAAAAGCTGGATCAACAATATCACGATGCTATTCCTAAAATGTTTAATATTGTCCTGCAAAAGACAATAAATTGAGGAGGGAGGGTAAATTCGTTAGCTTTGGATAAAAATCATATTTTACTTAGGGCTGGCTGATTAAATATCAAAGCACTATTCAATAAAGGTTTGAAGAATTTTAGGTACTGAAAAAGTACCAGATTTTCGGTTGATGGAGCGGAAAAAGTGAGCCTAAACGGGGTAATTATGACAGAAAAACTAAGGAGCAATTATGAATGACCACCTCTTCTACAACTACCGTAAATCCTAACTCTTAACTACTCCTGTACGGGCGATTCGCATAGATGCCCCTACTCCCTACCCTATCAAAAAGACTTTCCATACGCAAACCCTAATTATTAATTGTTGAACGTGAGGTTACGGTTCAAAAAAACAATATTTGTAGGGGTTTGGTAACCAAACCCCTACTTAATGTTAAATCCGCTGACTACTTTTCTCGTTTGCGTAGCATGACAAACGGAAAAAATCGGAGCGATCTAATTCCCTCCAGAGATATTAAACGAACAAGACTACGACTGTGGAACCCACACTGAAACCGAACCTGCATTACACTTAAAATCAGCCCAACCTTCATCATTTGTAGTAATAGGTTCGCTGATATGTTCAGTAATGTCAATGTAAGCTTGGTTCGCTTGCCCCACTTCCATCCACTTCGTTCCCTCATCGCCATTACTCAAAACCACTGCCATTCCGCCAGGATGAGCTTCATCCCCCAAGCGTGTCCAACCAAGGGTATTAGCATGATCGAAGTAATCATATTGGTCGCCATAAGCATAGGTTTCACGAGCATACAAAAATTTGTCAATGAGCCATTTATGACTCTCAAGCCAGATTTCGTACTCATTCCCATCAGGACCATTATCTTTGTAATGAGCGCCATAGTAATCTGCATAGAAAATGCAGGGATAGCCTTCATCTCGTAGTAGAATCAATGCATAAGCTAATGGCTTAAACCAAGCCTCTACAACAGACTCCAAAGATTGCAATGGTTGAGAATCATGATTATCAACTAAAGTGACTGCTAAAGCTGGCTGGTCTTGGACCAAAGTATTGTCAAATATCTGTCGCATATCATAATCATTACCCTGTTTACTAGCTGCGCTGAAGTTATAGTGCAAGGGCGCATCGAAGAGTAAAACATCGCCTCCGGTCACTTCAATAAAATGGTGAAGAGCTTCAACTTCATAAGACCAGTATTCACCAACGGCAAAAAGATTGCGTCCAGCATGGTGACGACAGTGTTGTAGCCATTCTGGAAAGAAGCTAGCTTTAACATGCTTGACCGCATCAAACCGGAAGCCGTCTACTCCAGTAGTATCTATAAACCATTCACCCCAATACTTTAACTCATCGCGCACTTCTGGGTTTTTCATATCCAGATCGCACCCCATCAGATAGTCAAAACTACCCTTTTCCATGTCAACTTCGTCATCAAACGATTTATCTTTAAACAAGTAAACCGCATTCTCGTCCTCGTTGTATGCGTTGTAATCGACCGCAGTGAAATGCCACCAGTGCCATTCTAGTTCAGAGTATTTACCTTTGCGACCTGGAAAAGTAAAATGAGTCCAAACTTTAATGGTCTGCATATCGCCGATAGGGTGATTGCGATCGTCCATATTGTAGGGCGTTGCTTCCACTTCTTCTGATTCGTCTGCGCTTAGTTTGTGGTTGAGGACAACATCTGCGTAAACCCGAATACCAACCTCTTGGGCTGCCTTGACTGCAGCTATATATTCATCTTTTGTCCCATACTTTGTCCGAACGGTACCTTTTTGGTCAAATTCCCCAAGGTCGAACATATCATAGACTCCGTAGCCAACATCATAGCCACCACCAGTTCCCTTGTAAGCTGGTGGGAGCCAAACTGAGGTAACACCTACATCAGCCAGCTCTTTTACTCTATCTTTTAGCTCATTCCATAAGTTTCCGTCGGGAGGAATGTACCAATGGAAATACTGCATCATCACGCCGTTTGTTGCAGACATCTATTTATTTTGGTTAAGTGTGTAATTATTTTTTACTTTTAACGACTTAATATTTTATCATAAATTATGAGGATATAAACAACCAAAAGGATGATTTTTTTCAGGGACTGGGACATCCCAAAAATTTAAGATAGAGCGGTTTTCATTTCAGTAGACCACAGTAGGGGCTTGCTGGCCAGCAAGTAGGGGCGATTCGCGAATCGCCCCTACAGGGTTTTGATTATGACGATGTGGTTTATCAATCTGAAAAGCGCTGTAAGATATTCATTAATTGATAATGGATAATTACCTCTGGTTAAAACCGAGAGGATTGGATATCAGGAAATCATCTGTTCTTTTTTCTCCTTAAAAGGAAAGGCTTTAAACCGGAATTGATTAATTATCAATTATCAATTATCCATTATCCATTGGTGAAGGAGCAGTTTGCCAATTTATCTTAGGTGAAGATTAACCTGTTTGAATAGTATTAGCAATTTCTAATAATTCTGGCGTAAACATTATTTTCCATCCTAAACGTAAAAGTTCCATAATGCGATCGCATGGGGAACAGTCTGGTTGTTCAATGTTGTGAGATGTTTCCCAAGTTATAGCAATTTGACTATATGCGTATGTTTCCATGTTTGATAATTTCAGAATTTAACTCTATAAATTTATAATTCATGTTTTTATCCTACTAAACCGGAAATATCAAAAAGGTTTAACATTAAAGTTGTAATACTAACTAGGAGTTTAGAGACTAAACCCCTACATTCCCTAATCTAGTAGCGATATTGTGGAAGCATAGTTATAGCGTTATGCAAATAGGGCGCGGACATTACTCTGTTCCCTGTTCCCTAAATAAAAGAAAACTGAGAAAAACTTAACTCATTAATTTTATTCCAATTAAAAACTTGCTCTCGAAATTTTTTCCACTGTTGATAAACTTCCTGAAAACTCCCATTTTTACTAGCATTTTCCTCATAAATCTCAAAAGCAGATTTCTGGGCAGCTTCCATAATTTCTGGGCTAAAAGCTCTTAGCTGAACACCTTTTTTAATCAATCTTGGCAACGCTTCACCATTCAAAAAATCATATTGAGCCAACATATTCAAATTAGTTTCATAAGCAGCAGTCCGAAAAATTTCCTGATATTCTGTTGGTAACTTATTCCAAGCATCCAAATTAACTAATACATCTAAAGTCAGACCTGGTTCCCACCAACCAGGATAATAATAATATTTTGCAGCCTTATATAAACCCAATTTCTCATCATCATAAGGTCCAGTAAATTCAGCAGCATCAATAGCACCTCTTTCTAAAGCCAAATAAACTTCCCCACCAGGTAACACTTGAACATTTACTCCCAACTTACTCATCACATCCCCTCCCAAACCAGGAATACGCATTTTTAAACCATTGAGGTCAGCCAAAGTATTAATTTCTTGCCTAAACCAACCAC
>NZ_JAAHGT010000484.1 GCF_010672385.1 Okeania sp. SIO2F4 | reverse complement strand
TGTCGAACATATCAGCAGCATAGAATCTGCCAACAGGAATATTTAATCCTACGTAGTTTAACCCTGGTTGTTTTTGTTTGTCAACCCCGATGTGGTCCCGCTTTTCCCAGATAATTTCGTCTTTGAGTGCTTCTGTTTCTAGAGTTTGCCCCATTTGTTGCTCAACTTCTATGCGGAACTTTTCGAGTCCCCACTCGTCTATAAGCCACATTAATCTTGCTTTTTGCCGATTTCCCCGAAGTCCGTTGTCGCGGTAGACTTCTAAAATGCCTCGGCAAAGGGCAACGACTCGATCTGGTTCTACCCACGCATTTAGAGGTATAGCTGGTTCGCACCGTTTGGCTGAGAAAAAGCCACCCACCAGAACATTGAAACCAAATTTCTCATTTTTGTAGGCAGGAATAAAAGCAATGTCATTGATTTCCGCGTGAACTGAATTATCACGACATCCAGCGATCGCTATATTGAATTTTCGTGGTAGATTAGTAAATTCAGGGTTGCCTTTGCTATTACCAGTAATCATGTCTTGGACTTGCTGTACTAACTCACGGGTGTCGTAGAGTTCGTCAGCATCAATACCAGCAACTGGGGAACCTGTAATATTTCGGACGTTATCCATGCCAGATTGAACACTGGTTAAACCAACTCGTTCAAATTTATTGAAGATGTCTGGAATGTCTTCAATTCTAATTCCTCGCAGTTGTAGATTTTGTCTGGTAGTAATGTCAGCATTACCGTCTTCGCCGTAGCGTTGGACTATTTCTGCTAAAACTTGCATTTGTTGACTGGTAATAATTCCATTAGGCATACGCATCCTTAACATAAATTTGCCTGGAGTCACAGGTCGAAAGAATACACCCAACCATTTGAGTCTGTGGTTCCGGTCTGTTTCGTCTATTGCTTCCCAACCTATTCTGGCAAAATGTTCTATTTCTGTTTTTACTGCTAGACCATCTTTTTCTGCTTTAAATTTTTCAAACTTATTTAGTTTTGTTTGGCGTTCTATAGTGCCTGTCATCTATTATATTTTCCTTATTTACAGACTTTTATTTCCAGATCAAAACCTAATTTTAGGTCTAGTTTTGAGTTAATTGCTTGTTTTTTTTGAGATGTTTACTAGGATAAAAAACTTTTTTAAGAGATTATATGTTTTTTGAGCATATCTGTTTAACTAATTTTCTTTTAATTTGTTGTTGACCAATTTAGAGGAAGGCAAATAAATAATTCGTAGCTTATGTTACTAAATGTTTAGTTTTATGAATTTTATGTATTTTAAAAATGCGTTTATTGCATAATGTTGGGAATCTATATAACCAGACTTTAGCAAAAAGTGATTTAAAAATAGTATCAAAAGATTACACAGCAAGAGTTTAAGCTCAAATTATCCTATTTCTCGATCTGTCGAAGTTTGAGACATTTTTAGTCTGTTGAGATATTTTCCTTACCCCGATTATCTTTAAAGCCATTTTTGCTGTGCAAAATCTGAAAGTCCCGCTATTTTACCTGGGGAATATAGATGGAATTAGGTATAATATCAATTACCATACATTAATGCGATACTTAACGACACTTCAATTATTAAGTAATTAAAAAGAGCCGAATCACCTTTTTGATAATTGTTAGCCAGAAGCGTATTGATTATTCTTATGTTTACTTCTCCCCTACTCAAGATACAGGTAGAAAAGTTTTTGATAAATGGTATAAGGATGGATAAAAGAACCTGTAGAGTTGCCTCTCAAAGCTCTTACCTTGGTCATTTCAGTTAATCTCCTAGAGTCCGAACTATGTTTTTTCCTGACGGAATGCTCCGCAAATATGTCGCGTAGCGAAACGCTACGCGACATGAAAAACGCGCGTTGTGCGGTAGCAAAACAGTACTGACCGCTGAAGCATCCGAAGCGAAGGTCAGAGATATCGTCGGTTTTATTTTTGAGGAATGGTTCCAGCTTTTTAATCAATTCCCAGTAGAAAAAGCGATGAAAGCCGCAAATATCGCTTTTTCTACTGGCGCGATCGCATCACTACTAAACTCCAGCAAAATGTAGCTGACGAAACGCGATGGAAAAAGCGCCACCAGGAGGGTTTATTGTCTATCTGCTTGACTTGGCGCATGGCGTTGGGATGGTCGCTTTGTTCAAGCCATACATACTAGGTCTACAATATAACCTTATTACCCACATTCCGCACTTCAAATTGTCTTATAACAAGTTACAGAAAATCTATCTGTTTAATTAAGTAGAATTACTTATGGTGTTTGGTAACTGTAAGTGAGATCATAAAGCTGACAATATCCTGATTATTTACTATTAAAAAAACTGTCAGTAGATGGAAGAAATAGCAGTTAAAAATCTCGACCACTTAGGGATAGTCGCAGGGCTAATTGATGAGATAGGAATAGTGGAAATAATTAACCAAAAATTAGGAATTGATAGTCGAGAAAAAATTCCCACAGGACAAGTAATTAAAGCTTTAATTCTCAACGGATTAGGAATGGTATCACGTCCTTTATATTTGTTTAGTCAGTTCTTTGAAGATAAACCAATAGAAAAATTATGAGGCACAGGAATAAAAAGTGAATATTTAAACGATGAGAAAATCGGTATAGTAATGGATGACATCTATCAATTAGGACTAACAAATTTATTTGTAGAAATAGGACTATTAGTTACAAATAAATTTAAAATTGAGACAAAATATGCTCATTTAGATTCAACATCATTTCCTGCAATATGGGGAATATAATCCAATTTATACTACTGAAAATCATCAAAAAAAACCGATATTAATTACATGCATGATACTCATAAGATAATTGATAGTTTTGAAACAATGTGTATTAGTATAAAATGTTAGTAGTGATAGTGGAATACCATTGTTGATCAGGGCAGAGTAGCGGAAATGAATCAGATCAAGCAGTATTTGGCCAAATTTTACAATCTCTCAAAAAACAAATCAAACTAGATAGTATTATGGTCTGTGATAGTGCTTTATATACTCAAAAGAATATTCAGTTAATCTCAAATTTAAAATGGATAACTAGAGTCCCAATGACTTTAAAAAAGGCGAAGGAAATAATTGAAGAGCGACCTTAAAGAAGTAAAATTTTCCCCAAAAACAGACCCAGGAACCATAGAAATAACTAGAATACTTCAAGAAAAAGGATATAAATGGTTGGAGCAAAAAGTAACTTATGCTGGAATTCAACAAAGATGGTTGATTGTAGAAAGTGCAGAGGGAAAAAAAAGTGATATCCAGAAATTAGAATCAAAAATTGAACAAGAAAAAAAGACGGCATTAAAGCTAGTAAAAAAATTAGAAACAACTGGATTTGATACAGTTACTCAGGCTCTAAATTACTTAAAATCTATCAACAAAAAACTAAAATTATGGAGTGTAAAATCCACAGAACTCAGGGAAAAAATTTTAGATAAACAGTCTCTAGTGTATCATCATCAAATAGAAATTGAACCCAAAAACTCGGAAATAGAAAGAAGAAATTTAGTGGCTGGCCGATTTATTTTAGCGACAAATATTGAGCCATCTTCAGAAATACGAGGCCCAGAAATACTCTGGAACTATAAAAATCACGATTAGTTGTGAAAGGGGCTTTCAATTTCTGCCCATACCCACAATTCTTTGCAGATAGTTTTTTTGTAGAAAAACCACAAAGAGTGGAAACAATACTATTTGTTATGTCACTGTGTTTATTAGTATATAATCTAGGCCAAAGAGAGCTGATAAATACTTTAAAAAGAACCAGTAATAGGATAAAAAATCAATTGGGAAAACTGACAAATAATCCCACATTAAGATGGATATTCCAATGTTTTCAAGGAGTTCATTTATTAACAATAAATCAACGCCAACAAGTAGTTAATCTCACAGAGGAACGGAGTTTGATTTGACAGTTTTTACCCTCCGCTTGCCAAAGATATTATCAGTGATACGCTTCGGGTGTACAATGATATTTTGTAGCATCCAGAAGACGATAGTTCTACACACATGCGATCGCATTACCTGCTACACGAAAATTGATTGATGCTCTCGATAGGAGTTTAGTTGCTCCTGTGTTTTCTGCTGCCAACAGAACTTCTAGGTTCGTCAACAATACTTTAACGCTCACTTTTTTATGTTTTATACAATTAATTTGTTGGCTAAAATTCTGATGATAATTCATGTATCTTCATATGCTACATTATGAAGTGCTGAATGTGGGTTATTAGAGCAGTTTCGGAGGCGCGTGAGGTACAAAGTTTTATTGTCCTAGGGAACACTTAACAGGGAACGGGGAACGGGGAATATAAAAGTAGTCTTATGACTGTACCTCAGCATCCTCATGCATTGCTGTAAATATCTCCGAAAAGTTGCTATCTACCTAAATAACTCCACCCCATCCCTGCCATCAATATCTTGCACATAAACCTTCACCTGCTCCTCCTTAGCAGTAGGTAATTTTTTACCTGTAAAATCTGGATGAATAGGCAACTCCCGATGACCCCTATCCACCAAAACAACTAATCTAATTACTTCTGGGCGACCATACTCCACAACTGCATTCAAAGCAGCTCGTACTGTTCGACCTTTATAAATAACATCATCAACTAACACCACAATCTTACCAGTAATATCCACAGGAATTTCTGTTTGAGCTGGTGTTCGCATTCCCACTTGATACAAGTCATCGCGATAAAAAGTAATATCCAATGCTCCCACAGGTACCTTAACTTGTTCTAGTAATTCAATTTGATTGGCCAAAATTTTTGCTAGTGGAACTCCTCTGGTATGAATACCTAATAATACCAGTTGAGATAAATCTCCTGACTTTTCAATTACTTGGGAAGCTAGACGAGTAACAGTACGTCGTAACTCCTTTGCTGATAAAATTTCTACTGTATTGCTCATTTATTTACCCACCACAAATACAAGTCAAAATTCAAAATTCAAAAGTTATCTCTGAACTGATAACTGAAATGCGTACTGCTCAAAATTCAAAAGTTAAAAGTTATCTCTGAACTGATAACTGATAAATGATAACTGATAACTGATAATCCCAACCATATTAAAAAGCAGTACCGAGTTAACCGTAATGCTCGATCGATCGTTTCTGGTGTAATTGGATGAGTGGCGTCTCCCAATAGTGGTTTATGTTTAACGACCCCCTTGTAAGAATTTGCACCACCCATTTGCACCCCTAATGTTGCAGCATAAGCACACTCACTCCAACCAGCATTAGGACTTGGGTCTTTCACTGCATCCCTTTGACATATTCTCCAAACATATAGAGGTTTGCCAGAGAGAAATGCTATAGTCAGCACATTTAACCTACAAGGTAGCCAGGTTAAAACGTCTTCTAGTTTCGCACTAAACCATCCTAGATCGGTATAGGGTGCTTCTTTATAGCCTACCATTGAGTCTAATGTACTGGCAGCTTTGTAAGCAAAGGCCAAAGGTACACTGCCTACATTAGGTATTATTGCTCCTACTAAAGCATAAAATAATGGTGCTATTACCCCATCTGTAGCATTTTCTGTGATTGTTTCCAAAACTGCGCGAAATATTTCTGAAATTGATAAGTTTTCTGTATCTCTACCCACATATAAACTTAATTTTTGACGTGCTTGAATTAAATTACCACTTACGACAGGTTGAAGTACGTCTTTAGCTGCAGCATTTAAACTTTTACCAGCAAAACAGCTAGCTAATAGAATGCTCTCTAATATTACTGTGAATAAAGGAAATTGGACAAAATTTATTCGTAAAGCTTGAAAAATTAACCAACTGATAATTCCACTACCGAAAACAAGAGCGACTGCCAATAAAATACCTAGCAATCTCAGTATAAGTGCAGGGAGGTTATCTCTATGATGTTTACTGAGTTGAAAAATCAGTTGAGTGTAATGAGTAATTATCCAACCCATGACCTTGACAGGATGTGGCCAACTCCAAGGATCGCCAATCAAATAATCTAGGCAAGCAGCTATAAAAACAACAATGAAGCTATAGTTATAAGTCACAGAAATTAAATAATTATAAATTTGTTTTAGTGAATAATCATTGTCAATCATCTCAATCCTGATTAACTTTTACAACTTTATACTTAAGCTATCAAAAACTAAACAACAAAACTTGTTTCTTCTCCTACTATAGCTTGCCAACTACGGACATCGTAGTATAAGTCTTCTAGGGAAATATTGTAAAGAGCTTCAGAAAGTTTTTTATGCAGTCTATGCCAGATAGAATAAGTAACCCAGTCTTCTGCCTGGTTAGTATCAGGAGCATATCTAGGCAATGGTTCAATTGTTTCTCCAACAGATTCTAGTATTTGTCCTAAAGATATTTGAGCTGGTAATTTAGCTAGTTGATATCCACCTTGAGCGCCACGAAATGATACAACTAAACCTGCACGGCGCATATCTATTAATAACTTTTCAAGATAGGCTACAGGTATGTCTTGACGTAGTGCTATTTCTTTGACAGATACTGGAGTATTACTTTGTTGTAAGCTTAAATCTAAAAGTGCCTTAACACTGTAATGTCCACGAGTAGTTAACTTCATTGTATTGTTCTTAATTCAAAGGGGCTAGAGGAATTTATAGCAGCAACTATATCAAATGGCCATTCAACTAAACTAGTTAATAGTTGATAGTTGATAGTTCAATGCTGATATTACATACTATATAGATGATTGCTGAGTCTAATAAATTCCTATTCTTAGATTATTCTCTTAAAAATTTAATCAAATATGTGAATTTTTGACATAATTAGTGTAATATAGTTTTACAAGCAAATATCAAGCTATTGTTTCTTGGAAGTTAAACAAGCTAAGACAAAAGTTGATAACTGTAGTAAAGTGTTATAGGACTGAAAACATGGGTAAAAAGAAAAATCCTGAACCCTTACAAGGGAAAGAATTACTTGAAAAAGTCAAAGAGTTAGATAAAAAAAGTAAAGAAGAGAAAGCTAGAGAATGTGGCTACTACACTGTTACTAAAAGTGGTGTTGAACGAGTCAACATGATGAAGTTTTTGAATGCCTTGATTGATGCTGAGGGTATTGAGTTAGATGGAAAACAAAATGGTAATGGACGTGGCGGACGTTCTGCTAGTTATAAGATTAGTGTACAATCCAATGGTAATTTATTAATTGGTGCTGCTTATACTAAACAAATGGATTTACAGCCTGGAGATGAGTTTGAAATTTCCTTGGGACGTAAAA
>NZ_JAAHGT010000483.1 GCF_010672385.1 Okeania sp. SIO2F4 | reverse complement strand
ATAAAATTCACTAACACAAATAAATTATCCGCAGGCAAATCAATTTTATTTCCATTTAACTGCAACTTCAAACTTTGAATTAACTCTCGTTCCCCTTGATTTAGTGGACGAGAAGCATTAGTTAGGAAAATTACTGCATCTGTATTTTCTAATAATTTTTGAGTAATAGCAGTCCGGTCTGGATGTTCATTTAAACCAGGAGAGTCAAGAATTTCTACCCCACTTTGAAATAATTCTAAATCTGGATGTTCAAAAATTATTTCCTCTAGCTCTGAGTGGGCTAATTCCTCATTCATATTTCCTAAAGCTGCTGTTTCTGAAATAGTTGCTTTTGACTGATATTCTGTCAAAGGAATTTCTACTTCTTTGCCATCTTTGTAACGACAAATAACCCGCTTTTTATCCCCATATTTTAAAACTGTAACTGTGCCACTACAGGGAATTTCTCTGACTGGTTGAATTTTCTCTCCGAGTAAAGCATTTAATAAAGTTGATTTACCTTGACTAAATTCTCCTATCGCTGCAATTCTGAATTTTTGAGATTGTATTTTTTCTAAGATTTTATCTACTTCATAAATTAATGTATTGGGCAGTAAATCTCGCTCACTTGATTCGGCAAATATTTGATATGTTTGGTTGCAAATATTCTCTAGTTCTTGTCTATATTTTTGAAACTCTTTTAACTTTTTATAAACAACAGTTTGTTTGAGTTTATTTGTTTTGTTTTGTTTTTGGTTGTGACTGGGCAAAAGTGAATTTAGCATTTCACTAGCAGCTTTAACAAAAATATTATCTAACTGATGGAAACGCGCCGGATTAAGTAAATATTTCACTTCATCGATAGATTTTTTATCGAGATTGTCTTGATGAATAAATCCTGCTTCTAAAAGTTGTAAATTTTGGGGTCTAACACCTAATTTTTTTCCCACGATTTCTAGATATTTTTTCTCCCGTACATCCATATCTCCATCAGCGGCAGACATTTCATAACCAAAGCTGATTAGTAATAATTTTTCTGGAGTCGAAAGAGGATAAATTAATTTCAAGATAGTCTCAAATTTTTTGTAAAGCTGTTGTTTAGATACTCCATGAATCATTAATTTAGTTAATTCCAAGACATTGCCTTTAGGAGGGATAAATTTATGGATGGTTATTTTCAGTCTAGCTTTTTCTTCTTCTACTACTTTTCCATCTGCATAGATAACACCTATCAGGATGATTACTAAATTGGCTAAAAACAATACTGGTGGCGTAATATCCTTTTTAGTCAATTTTTTTCCAGTAATAAGGGAGAGTAATTCTACTGATTCGGTGCTAATTTTGGCAATATCCATGGGTCTGTAGATGCGATAGTTTAGTGGTGTTTTTTAATTATACCTAAGTATCAGTTATGGGAAAGTAAAAAAATGTACAATTAATAGCTAGGATGATAAAAATCTTAATTTGTCGATAAAAAACTATACTAAATGACTTATATAGTAATATGACTTAAGTTGTGAGATATTGGATACTTTTGGGGAACAGGGAATGGGGAACAGGGAACAGAGAAGAAGAAAAAAATGTATCTTATTCATAAAATAAGTGCTATATTCTGTACTTTTAAAAAATACCTCAATTCTCACATCTAATTTATGATTGCTATATAACAGAAAAAGCCATAAAAAAGTTAGACTTATGAATAATTATAAGTAGCTTTTATCAGAGAATCAAATCTGAATATAGCTTTCAATAATGGATAATGGATAATGGATAATTGATAATTACCTTTCCCTAAAAGGAAGAGGATTGAATAAAAGGAAAATTTTTTCTTGTTTCTCCTTGAAAAGAGAGGCTTTAAACCTTAATTATTCGGTAATTAAGTTTGAGATAAGGTAGACTATATTAGTTATATAATTTCGAGTTTAAGAGTTATAAATCAATAAACAATTAAATATAAATCTTGAGCCTGGAGAGAAGACAGAATAAAGATAGAGATATAGGAAGTAAACAATTCTCCAATTTTATTTATGACTAATTAAGCCGATATTATATTACTTAGTAAAGTAGATTTTGATTAATGCAACAGTTTGTTTGATTGCAAATTATGCTAATTTTGAAGTGCGAAAATTCGGAGCGGTCGCTTTCTTTTAAAATCTTATTTTAGAGAATCTTTTGAGCCGATCTACAGCAATATATTCAACGACTAATTAGAGCAAGAAATAATTTTCTCCCTCAACTTAATGATTCTCACACATCGGAAATTTTGCAAGGAGTCATAATTCAGGAATCAGAATAATTAGATATATCATTTCGGGTTGAAGAGTTATAAATCAATAAATAATTAAATAGAAGTCTAGAGTCTAGAGGAAATACAGAATAAAGATAGAGATATAGGAAGTCAAAAATTCTCCAATTTTATTTATGACTAATTAAGCAGATACCATATTACTTATACCAATTCACTTTAAAGATGTCACAAATAGTTTCAAACTTTAAATGTAAAATAATTGCCTCAAACCTTTCTCTTGTCAAAGTTTTTAGCTTATTCAATCTAACTTCAGAATTCTGAATTCAGAATTCTGAATTCTGTGAAATGGTATTAGTAAAATAGATTTTGGTTAATGCAACGGTTAGTTTGATTGATAATTATGCTAATTTTGATGTGCGAAAATTCGGAGCGATCGCTCTCTTCTAAAATCTGATTTTAGAGAATCTTTTGAGCTGATAGCTCGGTTCTCCGATGTTATACTTGGATGTTAAATAACAATACTTAAGGCTCACTAATTTTTAAACACTGCTTATGGCTACAGATATATCCTCGAAAATTAAAAGCATCATAGAAAAACATCAACCTCTAGCTAAGAGAGTTGAAAAAGTAGAGGCTCATTTGACTTCTCTACAGAAATATATTCAACGATTAATTAAAGAACGGAATAATTTTATTCCTCAGCTTAATGATTCTCAAGCATCGGAAACTTTACAAGGAGTCATAATTCAGTCCTCAGTCCTCAGTCCTCAGAATAATTAGGTATATCATTTCGAGTTGAAGAGTTATAAATCAATAAATAATTAAATATAAGTCTGGAGTGTAGAGGGAATACAGGATAAAGATAGAGATATAGGAAGTCAAAAATTATCCAATTTTATTTATGAATAATTAAGCAGATACCATATTACTCAGTCAAATAGATTTTGGTTAATGCAACGGTTAGTTTGATTGATAATTATGCTAATTTTGAGGTGCGAAAATTCGGAGCGATCGCTTTCTTTTAAAATCTGATTTTAGAGAATCTTTTGAGCTGATAGCTCGGTTCTCCGATGTTATACTTGGATGTTAAATAACAATACTTAAGGCTCACTAATTTTTAAACACTGCTTATGGCTACAGATATATCCTCGAAAATTATCTGGAGTCTGAAGGCAAAATAGAATTAAAGATAGAGATATAGAAAGTCAAAAATTATCCAATTTTATTTATGACTAATTAAGCAGATACCAGATTAGTCAGTCAAATATATTTTGATTAATTCACAGGTTACTTTGATTAGTAATTAGGCTAATTTTGAGATGGTAAAAGTCGAAGCGATCGCTACTTAAAGTTCACACATTTTTCAACACTGCTTATGGTTACGGATATATCCTCGAAAATTATCTGGAGTCTGAAGGCAAAATAGAATTAAAGATAGAGATAGAGATATAGAAAGTCAAAAATTCTCCAATTTTATTTATGACTAATTAAGCAGATAATTCCCAATCAAATATATTTTGATTAATTCACAGGTTAGTTTGATTAGTAATTATGCTAATTTTGAGGTTGTAAAATTCGGAGCGATCGCTCTCTTTAAAAATCTGATTTGACAAAATTTTTTGAGCCGATATATTGCTTCTCCTATGTTATACTTGGATGTTAAATAACAATACTTAAAGCTCACCAATTTTTCAACACTGCTTATGGTTAAGGATATATCCTCTAAAATTCAAAACATCATAGAAAAACGTCAACCTCTAGCTAAGAGAGTTGAAAAAGTAGAGGCTCATTTAACTTCTCTACAGCAATATATTCAACGACTAATTAAAGAACGAAATAATTTTCTCCCTCAGCTTAATGATTCTCAAACATTGGAAATTTTGCAAGGGATTAATTTGCATGAAATAGAGCAAAAAATAACAACGAATTTAACGACAATTAGTAAATTAAAAGCACGCTTTTCTCGCCAAACTCTAAACATTGGTGTGGTTGGTAAACCAAGGCAAGGCAAAAGCAAATTTTTACAGACTTTAACTGGATTAACTCGTAATGAAATTCCCGATGGTAGCGGACAACATTGTACGGGAGTTATGAGTATTATCTATCATCAATTAGAAGCAGGATCGACTACAGGAAAAGTCTACTCTCACTCGAAAGAAAGTTTACTAGAAGAAGTTATTAAGCTTTACTATGAAGACTTATCATTAGGAACGATACCAGAAAATTTTGACGATTTTATTAATAAGGGTTTACCTGCATTACCAAACGATATTGCTAATAAAGTAGACCAAGCAAAATATGAATATTTGAAGCGGTATAAAGAACATTATCCTCAATACAAAGATTTATTCAATCTGAAACCAATTTTTCCTATTACCCAAGAAAAAATTAGAGAATATGTTGCCCAAGATGATGTTAATGGCAAACAGGTTTATTACAATTACTTAGCTGTAAAAAAAGTAGAAATTGAATCTCAATTTCCCCACTCGGATATTGGTCAAATAGCAGTAGTAGATTTGCCTGGTTTAGGGGATACAGGAGTAGGAGATGTAGAGCGAATGATTAAAGTTTTGAGTGAAGATGTAGACTTTGCTTTATTTATGCGAAAACCTAATCCTGGAGGAGATTATTGGGATAAAGATTCTGATGTGGGTTTGTACGATAAAGCGCAAAAAGGAATACCTACAATTCCTTTATCAAGATGGTCATTTTTAATTCTTAATAAGACTGCTCCTGACTCGGAGCAAGGAGATAATTCCAAAAATTGTCAAGGTTTTTTAGATGACGTTCCCAAGACAAGAATGGAGTTTGCTAACTGTATTATTGCTGATTGTGCTAATACAGAAGCAACGGCGAATGTGTTAGAAAAAATCTTGCAGTATTTGACGGAAAATATTACTGAGTTAGACCATAAATATGCTTTAACTTTTGAAAATAAGTTGACTAAGTTAAGTAAAAATTTGCAAGCAGAGTTAGAAAAAGCTAGTTCTGCTCTCCAACAATATGCCGGAGATAAAAGACTTTTTCAGAAGTCGTTTAAGCAATTTTGGGATAAATTAACTAATACTTTACAGCCATATTTAGAAATTATTGAGTTGGCAAGCGATAAAAGAGATGAAACTTTCCAAAAAGAAGTAAATGAAGTTATAGAAAATTGCCAAAAACTGCCATCTATTCCCAAGTCTGTAGAGCAAATCAAAAAAGATAGAAATAGATTTGGTTCATATACTGAAGCTTACAGTCGTTATCTACATATTGTCAGAACTGATTTATCTAAACAATTCTTATTTCTAGATGGAAAAATTCAAGATTCTCTAGATACGATCAAATCAGAAATAGCTTGGTTATTAACTGATGAAGTACAACTAGGAGGATTAACTGATGTGCGAGAAATTGACTTCTTAAAATGGATGGCAGAGCATATTCCAGGGGATTTAGAAAATCTGAAGTTAGGGTTTAAAACTATTTCTGCTTTTAACGTATCTTATGCAGGTATTATTCAGCGTCAAGTTAGGCAACATATTAATAAACTTACCCCCGATAAAAATCCTCTGAGTTTGACTCCTGATTGGGAAATGTTGTGGTCGGAATTGGAAGAAATATTAAATCCTGAGAAATTTAATATTAATAAAATTATGGCTCAGTTTCAGACGATAGAGCAAATAAAAGATTGGTGGGAAAAAAGGCTATCCAACCTCTTAAAATCAGGTAATATATCTGACGAGGAAAAAATTAAGTCAGAACTTTTACTGGAGAAAATGGAGAAGGAAATTTCTACTAAAAATGCTGAATATTCGGAAAAAGTGTTGATAGAAATTCAGAAAATTCATCAACGGGTAATTGATTTATGCAAGTCAGATTTAGACAAGTTATTATCTGAACCTAAACAGTTAGCTTATGCGATGGTAGCTGAGTTTGTAGATCGGATATCGTATGCTGAGGATATTAAAGATGATTGGGAGATTTTTTTAGATGATGAACAAGTGCGACAGAAGGTTTGGCCGGAGTTTAAGACTATGGCAAATCGGATTAAGATTCAAAGAAATTGGCAAAGTTTAGTCGAGCAAATTATAGATATTAATCGGTTGGAAAATATGAGGTTTTTATAGAGAAGTTTGTATTTTTTTTGAGAAGCAATCGTTCGTGCTTGTTAGTAAGGAATTAAAATACCGTAGGTTGGGTTAAGCGTATCTCGCAACCCAACAAAAATTTCTCTAGCAGTACATTTTTTAGTAAGGGCAATAAATTTTATTTCCAAGGTAATACAGAGATTTTATAATCTTGATAGGTCGTTATGTATGTTGAGTTTCTTACCTAAATTAATTGGTAGCTCTAGGTTGGGTTAAGCTGTAGCGAAACCCAACAAAAGTTTCTCTAGCAGCACATTTTTAGTAAGGGCAATATAATTTGATTGAAAAAGTAATAGAGATTTTTCCTAATCTTAATGTGGAGCTATATATACAGCGTATTCTACTTTGGTGAAGTAGACCCATCGCGGGCAAGATTCCCGCACTAGAAACGTTTAATTTTTAATATTTGTACTTCATATACTTGAAATCTGCTGTAACTCTTTGCATAACAATTAGGTACGGCAATTAAAGAAACAAACTTTTGAACAAATCATAAATTATTTGACTCACTGTTATTAATTTACTGATTAGTTGTGCCAAGGTATTTCTGTTGGGTTTCGTGACTCAACCAGACCTACAAAATGTTATGGAAAGTGGAGCTACATATAACTCTTTGCATAACAATTAGGTACGGCAATTAAAGAAACAAACTTTTGAACAAATCATAAATTATTTGACTCACCGTTGTTAATTTACTGATTAGTTGTGCCAAGGTATTTCTGTTGGGTTTCGTGACTCAACCCAACCTACAAAGTGTTATGGAAAGTGGAGCTACATATAACTCTTTGCATAACAATTAGGTACGGCAATTAAAGAAACAAACTTTTGAACAAATCATAAATTATTTGACTCACCGTTGTTAATA
>NZ_JAAHGT010000482.1 GCF_010672385.1 Okeania sp. SIO2F4 | reverse complement strand
TAGTAATGATGCCTTTTGTGCTACTGAAATTGATTCTCTGGTTATAGTTTTTCAACCAAATTTTTCTCATAAATTAATCACCTCTTGTTGATTAACTATTCGTCTTATCTCAGGGAATCAAATAATTTTTGCCAGGTTCATTAAGTCTAATAGTTTCTGTAAATCAACAAGAATATCTTTATTAGCTGGTTTACCAGAGAAGTTATCATCAAATTCATTACCTATTAAGTGGTAGTTTTCCCAAGCACATATAGCAATCATATTTCAGTTGTAAGATTTTAGTGGTAATTAGGAGTCAGAACTCAGAACTCAGAATCTAAAAGGATTTTGATTGCTCTTAATTCTTCTTATAGCGGTTTTCATTAACATAGACTACAGCAATAGAAGTTAAATTAACTCGCTTAGAGAAATATAGTTTTTTTCTACATAGTCTACCTTTGTGAAAACCGCTATAAATATCTCATAAATCATTCCTGATTGCTATATATTACATAAGCATTTAGCTATTAGCTTTCAGCTGAGATATCTAATTATGAATCAAACAATTCTTTCTTGAACTTATAGCACATTTTCAAGCCATAAATTGAAATACAAAAACAACTTGTTTGACTTGTCAACCCATACAATTAATTGTGTGGTGTGAAATATAAATCTGTCTCGGAAGCTGTTAGCTGACGGCTGAATGCTTACTATATTACTCAAAAGAAAATAATAATTTATGACATATTCTAGGTAAAAAATTTCTATAACTTTAGTTCCAGGATGGCAAAATACAAGGTTGGTTAAACCAGTACAATTAGTTGCTACTATAACTTGACTATGAGCTAGTAATGATGCCTTTTGTGCTACTGAAATTGATTCTCTGGTTATAGTTTTTCAACCAAATTTTTCTCATAAATTAATCACCTCTTGTTGATTAACTATTCGTCTTTTATCAGGGAATCAAATAATTTTTGCCAGGTTCATTAAGTCTAATAGTTTCTGTAAATTAACAAGAATATCTTTATTAGCTGGTTTACCAGAGAAGTTATCATCAAATTCATCACCTATTAAGTGGTAATGTTCCAAACTACAGACGTTGCTGATTAACCAATAACATTTAACTACATATTCAGAATCAAAAAATTCTATAACTTTAGTACCAGAACTACAAAATACAAGATTAGTTAATCCGGCGCCATGAGGTCCTACTACAACTTTAGCATTAGCGAAACATAATGCTTGTTGTTTCACTGACATTAGCTCTAGGATGATAATTTTAAAATCAAATTTTTCTAATACACTAACTACTTCTGCTTCATTAACTACTCGTCGCTTTGATGCTTGATGACGACTTATATATATTCTTTCTGGATAGAATGACTCTTTACTAATTTGTTTAGATAAAAATATATTTTTTAAGGTTTTACAAGTCCATTCAGCAATCCTGAATCCTGAATTAATTGGTATTGATGGAACTATTAATTTGTCTGCTTGAATATGAGGATAATTACAACTTTCTATAATTTTATTTTCGGGAATTCCTAACTCTTTGATAATTTCTTTGTGAAATTTTGCCTGAAATTTATTAATAACAAACTTATCTATACTCGATATATCTATATTGCTTTGATATAGTAGAGATATCCTAGCAACTATATCAACCATCCAATGATAATAACAACCACCTCCAAATTTAACTGATAAAAATGCTATTGTTCCCTTTAATTTATGAACAGGAAATAATTTAGATGAAGACATAATCAATTCGGGAGTACCAGAAGATATATCTGTTAATATTTGATTATCTACAGTAATTACAGCACTATTTAATTCATCTCCCCAAGCTCTTGCTTCTGGTACAATAGCGATGAATGCTTCTCCTGATTTTAGTTGATTAATTTGAAAACTAGGATGAAGTTTTCTCTCGATATTTTGAGATGGAAATAAATTTAGTTGACTGGGGGGATAGATGTTGATTAGATTTATAGTCCTAATGGAATTAGAAGTAACTTTCCAATCTTCTGTTAGTTGACAAAATTTATGCAATAAATCTTGGGGTAATTTTTGATTAAATCTACATTCTGCTGCAGCATTATGGTGGTTTTGTTGTTCAAAAATATCGGCTATTTTACAGTAGGTATTCCAAACATTAGGTTTAATTTTTAAGGATTTAATGAAACAACTAATCGCCTCATCTAAAAGACCTTGCTTTTGTAAAATATATCCAATTTTAATGTAAAATAAATAATTATTAGGATTTAATTCTATAGCCCGATAATAAGCAGTAATAGCTTGCTGATATTGTTGTTTTTTTGTTAGTGCTTCTCCTAATTTATAGTATAAACTGGGATTTTTTGGTATTAATTCTATTCCCTGACTATATATTTTTATTGCTGCATCTAACTCCCCTTTTTGAATTAAAGTATTTCCGAGTTTATTGTATCCTGCTGATGATTTTTTATCTGATTTTATTGCCTGGTTATAACAAGCGATCGCCTCTTCTACTTTTCCTGATTCTAATAACTTATCTCCTAAACTTAAGTATTCTGTTACTGGAGCTAATGTTGGTTCTAAAATAAGTGCTTGATAGCTGCATTCTATTACTAACTGCTCTTTTCCTAAACACTGCCATATTTTAGCTAGATTCCGATAAAAACCTGCTGTATTTGGTTTAATACTAATAGCTTTTTCATAATATTTTATTGCTTGTTCCCATTGCCGTTGTCTAGCACTTATGCTACCTAGATTTGCGTAAGATTCTGCTAAATTATGATTTTCTTCAATTGCTTTTAGATAGCAGTTTTTAGCTGATTCCAGCTTACCCATTTTTTGCATAATATTACCTAAAGTCTTATGAATTTCTCCAGAGTGGGGTAATATTTCTAGAGCTTTCAAACAAGTGGCATAAGCTTCATCTAATTTTCCTTGAGATAAATATTTTTCAGCTTTTTGCTTGAAATTAAATGCTGCTATTTCTTGATTCTGTATGTCTGACATATTTTGGCTAACTCCAGATTTAATTAGCTTGACTCGAAGAAAAAAAGGAATATATTTTTTTAACTCTTTACCTAAAACCTACTATTGAAGTTTTTTTAATAAAACAGTATTTTTTTCCTATTAATTACCGAATAATTAGGGTTTGCGTATGGAAAGTCTTTTTGATAGGGTAGGGAGTAGGGAATAGGGAGTAGGGAGTAGTTAAGAGTTAGGATTTACGGGAGTTGTAGAAGAGGTGGTCATTCATAATTGCTCCTTAGTTTTTCTGTCATAATTACCTCGTTTAGGCTCACTTTTTCCCCTCCATCAACCGAAAAGCTGGTACTTTTTCAGTACCTAAAATTCTTCAAACCTTTATTGAATAGTGCTTTGATATTTAATCAGCCAGCCCTAATTAAGGTTTAAAACCTCTCCTTTAAAAGAGAAAAGCGGGTCGTTTGCGGAGCATGACCTAGGATGGGATGGCGAGGTCTCCCGAAGAGTGCAGAGCCACTCCGCTTTTCATTTCGCGTATCGTTAACGAAGTTTTGCGTTAGCTAAACGCCATATCCAATCGACCAGGAGAAAAGAAAAAATTTTCCTTAAAGGTAAATCCTCTGATTTTCAATAATTAATTATTAATTATTAATTATTAATTGTTGAACTTCCTCCTTCTTTCTTAAGTGACTATGCAAAATTAATTACACATTCTACTGACTCTCTGTTGCCTGTTGCCTCTCTCAACTAGGAAATTCCTCAAAGCACAACTACATATTACTTTTTCTAAGATTACCAATTAAACTTAATACCAAGATATTCCTCTAATCTATGATTATGAGGTTGAAAATATTCACTCAATCTCTGGCGAACAGACTGGTTAATTGGTTGATAATAGCCAGCATTTAACTTTCTATATTTTTGCAGTTGATGTTCTGGTAAACCCAAGAAATAAAATACTTGCTTCATAGTAGTAATAGGTTGTTCATAAAGGTCTTCTCCCTTCAAAATTATAAATTGTTCTCTGGGGAATATTTCCATCCATTTCTTGATAAATTCTACATAAACACCTCTACCTATATAATTATAATTTCCAGGTTGTTGCTGCCAGTAGTTCCGATCTCCCTGAGGTTGATTTGGATTTTTTAAAAGCATTTCTAATTCTGCATCTATAGCTTTTTCAAAAGAGCGTTCTTCTCTTTTTATTCTTACCCAATGATGGTATTGAGAAACAGCTCTATCCACAGGATTTCTTAAAATTACCAATAATTTAATATTAGGAAATACACTATATATTCGTTTGGCAGACTGATAATATTCCAGATAATTAGGAGTAGCTTCACCAGTAATAAAATTTTGTGAATTGGGAATTGGAGGAAAATGTGCGAGATACCAATTAATTCCTTTACTAAAGTCTCGATACCAAAAATGGGTTTCTTTCTTAATAGCTGGTATTACTTGGGGATGTTGAACGATGTAATTTTCTAAAGAAGTTGTGCCACTCTTTTGAGCGCCAATAATAATAAAGTTAGGTCTCCTAATATTTTGGGAATTCCAATTTTGTTCAACAAAGGTTGGATGAGATTTGCTAATTTTATTATAACAAGCAGTTTGATAGCAGGTAATTGCTGCATCTATATTTCCTAGTTCTGTAAAAATTTCTCCTAAATTTACATAACACAAAACACTATTTGGATTAAGTTTAGTGGCGTTTTGATATAACTTTAATATAGGCTGAAGTTGCCCTTGACTTACAAGAAATTTCCATAATGTAGAGTAATTGGAAAACCAAGGATGTTCTGGTTTTAATTTAATAGCTGCCAGGTACGCATCTACAGCTTGATCATTTTGAACTTTGTGTAGAAAAGCATTGCCTAAGTAGAAGTAAAGTTGATGAAATTTCGGATTAATAATAGTTGCTTTGTAGTAAGCAGCGATCGCTTCATCCCATTGTTGTTGTTTAGTATATATATTACCTAAACTATAGTAGCTCCAAAAAAAATCAGAATTAATTTCTATGGCTTTTTGGTAACAGACAATCGCTGACTTTAGCTCACCTTTTTTATGAAAAACGTCTCCTAATTTTTTGTGGAATAAATGATTGTCTGGTTTTAGTTCTATAGCATAACGATAGGCAGGTATGGCTAAATCGTATTCTTTTTTTTCTTGAAAAACTTCCCCTAGTAAGTAGTAATATCTGGGATTTTTAGGAGTCATTTTTATTCCTTGCTTTAAAACTACTAATGCTGACTCAAGTTTCGCGCTTTTAATCAGTAATTCTCCTAAATTTTGATATGCTAGTGATAATTTTTTGTCTAATTCTATAGTCATATAGAAACAAGCGATCGCCTCTTCTCGTTTGCCTAATTCTAATAATTTATCTCCTAGATTTAACCATTCTGTTGCTGTAGCTAATTTTGGTTCTAAAATAAGTGCTTGATATCTGCATTCTGTTACTAACTGCTCTTTTCCTAAACACTGCCATATTTTAGCTAAATTACGATAAAAACCTGGAAAATCAGGTTTAATACTAATAGCTTTTTCATAATATTTTATTGCTTGTTCCCATTGCTCTTGCCTAGCACTTATACTACCTAGATTTGCATGAACTTCTGCTAAATTTGAATTATATTGAATTGCTTGTTTGTAAGATTTTTTAGCTGATTCTAACTGCCCCATTCTTTCCCAGATATTACCCAATATTTTGTAAATTTCTCCAGAGTTAGGTGAAATTTCTAAAGCTTTAGAACAATTCGCATAAGCTTCATCTAACTTTCCTTGAGATAAATATTTTTCAGCTTTTTGTTTGAAATTAAATGCTGCTGTTTCTTGATTTTCTATATCCGACATATTTTGCCTAACTCCCATTCTAAATTGATTTACTTCTAGGAAAAAGGAAGGTATTTTTTTTGTTTAGACCTGATTCATAAAGTACATCTTATACCCTTTCACGGAAGTTAAAAGTCATGCATGGAGTGCTAATTGGTGAGGTTTCCATTTCCTGCGGAAACGCTCCACGAACAGAATGTAAGACGCACTTCACCACACTCAAAAGTCATGCATTAATATTTTATAGACTCAAAACTTTGACGCCACAATAATTTCACTTATGGGGTTTGAAACTATTTGTGACATCTTTAAAGTGAATTGGTATTAGAATTAGCTTTCTTGGATATTACTGTCATTGCCAGGGTTATATCATATCCGTTTAATTAGTTATAAAAAACTTTCTTTTCTTTTTCCTTCTTCTTCCCTCCTGATGACTGACTCCTTCATCCTTATTCATCAGTATTCAACCGGACATTATATTACTTTCCCCAGTAATATGAAATAGGTTAATTTTTCCTACGGATATATTGATAGGAAGATGGGGGATGAGGAGATAGTTCAACAATTAATAATTAATTATTACCTCTTCTTGAAAAGAAGAGGATTGACTAATCATGAAAATTTTTTCTTGTTTCTCCACGGCGAGTGAGAGGCTTTAAACCTTAATTATTCGGTAAATTCATAAGTAGCATCATTTTTTGTATTTCATATAATTATTTTAGTTGAGCAAATAGTGAGCAACCCCGTGGTAATCTCTAGCTCAGGAATCAAATTAGGAAATTGCTTTTGCTGACTTAATCTTAACTCCTAAAGGTTAGCTCGTTCCCTAGTAATAACAAAATAAGTTTTTTACTTCCTGTTTGTTGCATTATTTTTTCAAATTGCTATAATTTTCTACCCAAAAAGAACTATTGAAATGTCTTCAATAAAGCATAAATATTCATTCATCAGCTCTTAGTTGGAGCCCCATTAACTTATACCATTTATCAAAAATATTGCTATATTTGATTAGGTGGGGAATGTGGGACGTGGGGGGAGGGACGTTGCATACAACGGGAGTACAAAATAAGAATAATTAACATTAATTTGCTAATAATTAAGGAATAAGTCCTGTTTGCTTTGCTTGTTAATTACTTAATAACTGAAGTGTCACCCAAGTATAGCATTAATCCATGGGAATTGGTATTATTCTTTTTGAAGGAAGAATCAGAGTTAAAAGATTGAGTAAAATTCAAAGTTACTCTCAAAGCATATTAGCTAATTTTTTTCATTAATTACTAAGTACAGAATTATTTCCAAGGAAAAACTGAATGGGAGCGCATTCCGCAATAAAAGCTGAAAACTAATACCTGGATGCTTACAATAAAAGAGAAAATTTCCCGCGCCTTAATCACCTTATTCCTTATTTTTAAATTACCAATTAAACTTCATCCCCAAATATTCCTCTA
>NZ_JAAHGT010000481.1 GCF_010672385.1 Okeania sp. SIO2F4 | reverse complement strand
GAGATATTCCTGACTGCAAAGATAGATTAATTTGCCCGCATATAATCAGTGGGAACAATTCTGGTTTGCTAACAAATGCGATAGGAACAAGAGATGATAAAATGCGAAGTGCTGCTGATTTTTCTGTGTCTTGCAACAATGGTAAATTAATCAGTTCTGAGATATTTTTTCCCCTCAAGTTACTTTGAGTTTTTTGCAAGTATTCTTGAATATCCAATGGAGTTATATTTGTGGGAAAGCTAATACCAATAAGTTCTAAAACAGATAAGCCAATCCTCAGAGCTTCTTGCAGTTTAGTCTGAGCAATACAAGCTTGTATTTTAATTTCATAGACTTTGACTTTATCCAAGAGGTTATTACCTTTTTCTCAGACAATATCCACCAACTTCTCCATTTCTTCAAACTCACCATACAAATAGTTGGCTTCGGCTGCTGATTCATGTAGTTTCAATGTTAGTTGATATTGAGTTAACCAACTATTTTCTGTAATTAGATTTATCCCAGTATTCAAATAAGATATTGCTGATTTATAAGCCGTTGATACTTTAGCTTTTATTCCTGCTCTTAAATTTAAACTTGCTAAGTTTTCCCTAACATCTTTTTCTCTAATTAATTCCACTCCATAATTGAGTTTATTCACAATTTCAAAGATTTTTTCTTCTAGCTCCTCATCCCTAGTATTTTTCAACAATAATCTGCCGATTTTTAGATGAGTTTCTTGCTTGTTTTGTTCCGGAATTAAACTATAAGCTGCTTGTTGCACCCGGTCGTGGAGAAAATGATAAATCGGTGTTTTTATATCTTTGATTTCTAGCCAATTATCATCCTTTTATCCCCGATCAAATTTGTAGCTTTCATCTATTGGCAAAATCAATCCTTCTGATCAAGCATTCCACAAATATGAAGCAGTTTCTGATCGAGATTTATCGTATACAACCGAGAGAGTTTCTAAGTCAAACTGATTACTTATACAAGCTGCTAATTTTAATAATTCTTGAGTTGATTGGGGTAGTTTTTGAATTTGGTCTGCCATCAATTCCACCACATCCCCACTCTCTGCCAAAATTTTAATTTCTGGCAAATTGAACAACCATTTCCCCTGTTGATAGTTATCATAAATTAATCCTTCTTTGTGCAAATATTTGATAAATTGAGTGCTAAAAAATGGATTACCTTGAGTTTTACGATAAATCTGTTCTGTTAGTGCTAGTGATTTTTCAGGAGAATAATTGATAGTATCAGCCACCAAATTATTCAGTGCTGACTGACTTAAAGGAGACAGAATTATTTGATTAACTATCCCTCCTAGATTTTTAATTTCTTCAATAGTTAATATCAAAGGATGCCCAGGATTTACTTCATTATCTCGGTAAGCTCCCATCAATAATAAATAGTTAATATCTATTTTTTCCATCACCAACTTCATCAATTTCAGAGAAGCCAAATCTGCCCATTGTAAGTCATCCAAAAATATTACTAAAGGATGCTCTGCTTGAGCAAATACAGAAATAAATTTTGAGAATAATAAATTGAACCGATTTTCCGCTGCACTCGAAGATAATTCTGTCGCTGGAGGTTGTTTTCCAATCAATAATTCTAATTCCGGAATTACATCTATGATTACTTGTGCTTCTTCTCCTAATATTTCTTGTAATTCAGTGGCTATCCCTTGTAACTTTTCTTCTGGTTCACTTAAAATTTGCTTAATCAATTCTGGAAAGGCATTTAACCATGCTGAAAATGGTATATCTCTTTGAAATTGGTCAAATTTTCCATCAATAAAATAACCTCGTTTTTCGACAATTGGTTTATGAATTTCATTCACTAATGCTGATTTCCCAATTCCAGAAAATCCTCCCACTAACATCAATTCAGTTTGAGATTTTTCTCCCTCGGCAACTCGGTCAAATGCTGTGAGTAATTTATCTACTTCTTTCTCTCTGCCATAGAGTTTTTCTGAGATAATTAAACTGTTTATACGGTCTTTTGTGCCTAATTCAAATAGTTTTATTGACCGATTTTTTTCCCATTTATACTGACACTTTTCTAGGTCGTATCGTAATCCTGCTACTGTTTGATAGCGGTGTTATGACATTTTCGCCATCAATTTGCAGACTATTTCAATGAGAGGTTCTGGTATGTTTGGATTAATATCAATTATGGGTTTAGGATCCCGAGCAATGTGACAATGAACTAATTCCATTGTATCTTCTGAAGTAAAAGGAAGTTGCCCTGTTAAAAGTTGATAAAATGTGGATCCTAATGAGTATAAATCACTCCGATAATCAATACCTCTATTCATTCTACCCGTTTGTTCTGGTGATATGTAAGCCAGGGTTCCTTGCAAAGTATTAGAATTCCGGATTTGTGTAGTTTCTTTAGGTAGTTTAGTTGTGCTACTAAAATCTATGATTTGGATTTTTTTTGTATGGGGATTAATAATAATATTATCGGGTTTAATGTCTTTATGAATTATTTGATTTTGGTGTAATTTTTCTAGGGGGTTAATTATTTGTAGAGCAATCTGAAAAAATTGACTGATGTCTAGAGAAATAATGTTTAAATCAGAGGTATCTTGGTTCCTTAGATATTGGTAAAGAGAGATACCTCCAAAATCTTCCATTACTAACATTAAACGTTGCTCAAATTTTTCCAGTGCTAGCATTTTTACTACTCCTGGAAAGTTCAAGTTTTTCACCAGAGTATAAGCGTTGCGATATTGAGTTAACTGCTGGAAACTAGGATAGGGATAGTTTGGTAACTTAAGAATAACTGGTTTTTGGGATAATTTTTCATAGGCGCGATAAACAATGGTGCGATAGCTGGCGTATATTTGTTGGAGAATTTGGTAGTTAAGAATTTTTTGCATAAGTTAATTTAGTGCGACTCGTTCCTATTAGGAGCTTCTAGTAACTAGAAGGGTATGAATAGGGTCAAACGAGGCCACAGCGGAAGAGCCTGCAATAAGCGAGGCCGCCAAAGAAGAGCCTGTTGGATAACTGAGTTACGGATGCTGGTGATAATCCAGCCCGCTAAGGGACAGCGGACTCCCGACCTGGCCACGCCGAGTCAGACCTTTTCACTGACAGAGCGAAGCTGGCATCAGGCCCTAATCAGAGCTGAGAGAGATAGGCGCACTGGGGGTAATGGGGAGACGGCACGGGTACATTACGGAATGTCCTGAAAAAGCGTCTTAACTTACAGCGGAGTTCTCAAACTAATACTCCGACTGCACACGGGAAATCCCCGCACCATAATAAATTAATAGGTGCATCCCTGGGGACCGTGTAGGCGAATTGGACAGCCCTAAACCGTCAAAACAATCTATAACTCGGAACGAGGAAAAACGTTGAGAGAGTCTCTTGGGATTTGGTCGAAATCTAGAGTAGGTGGGAAAGCACGGAAACCTCTCCAACGGGTAGGATGCAAGCGCAAATTGCTTGCAGGGTAATCAGCGTAGTGAATAAGAGTAAGAGAGTATGCTTAGACACATGAGTAATCATAGTGAAGCCTGGAGCATTCAAAAATGGAAGAAATTCCAGAAAAATCTGTTCCGCCTCCAAAAACGAATCTACAAAGCCATGCAGAATGGAGACACCCCTAAGGTATTAAGTCTTCAACGCCTGGTGCTGAAATCCCATGCTGCAAGGATGCTGGCTGTAAGACAAGTCTCTGAGCTTAATTCTGGGAAGAAAACTTGTGGGGTCGATGGACAAAAATCCTTAAACTTCAAACAAAGGCTTAACTTAGCTCAAAAGCTAAAAGAAGCAAACCACTGGGAACATGAAGGATTAAGGGAAGTTAAAATCCCCAAGAAAAATGGGAAAATCCGAACACTAAAAATCCCAACCATCGCAGATAGGGCATGGCAATGTCTTGTCAAATATGCCTTAGAACCCGCCCACGAAGTAACCTTCCACGCCCGAAGTTATGGCTTTAGACCCGGAAGAGGCGCACAAGACGCACAAAAATACGTCTTTGATAACCTAAACAGTAGGGTTAAAGGCCAGGAAAAAAGGGTAATCGAACTAGACATTGAAAAATGTTTCGACACAATCAACCACAAGGCGATTATGACTAATGTCATTGCCCCTCAACAAATAAAAACGGGGTTGTGGAGATGTTTAAAGGCAGGGGTATCACCGGAGTTTCCAGAACAAGGTACACCCCAAGGTGGTGTAGTATCACCATTACTAGCCAACATAGCATTAAATGGTATAGAAGATATCCACCCATCTGTAAGATATGCGGATGATATGATATTTCTCTTAAAACCAAAAGATAGTGCTGAGAAGATTTTAGAAAAAATACAGCAGTTCCTAGCAAAACGCGGGATGAATATATCAGCTCCTAAGACAAAGATAACGCGGGCAACGGCAGGCTTTGATTTCTTGGGATGGCACTTCAAAGTGCAGAAAAACGGGAAATTTCGATGTACTCCTTCACAGGAAAACTACGAAAAACTCCGCAAGAGAGTAAAAGCTATAGTCAACAACTCTGCATTAGCTACTGCCACCAAAGCGAAAAAGCTAGGCCCCATTATCAGAGGTTGGAGAAACTACCACCGCTATTGTAAGATGGACGGGTCAAGGTTTAGTTTATGGTACTTAAACCAAGATACCTTTAAACGGTTTAAATCCGACAAAAATAAAGGCAAAGATGAAGCCACAAAACTCGTAAATCAAGCATTCCCAGCGGTAAACTACTCCGAAAACAAGTTCGTCATGGTCAAAAGGGAAAAATCTCCTTATGATGGTGACTTGCTCTACTGGAGCAAAAGAAATTCCAACCTATACGATGGTCACACAGCAAAAACGCTAAAACTGCAAGGCTACAAATGTGGGTACTGTGGGCATTACCTAGAAGGAAACGAAAAGGTACACTTGCATCACATCGACGGCAACCACGACAATTGGAAACCTAAGAATCTCTTAGCAGTACACGAGTCATGTCACGATTACATCCACATGGGCAAAAGGCCAAAAGCCTAAGATCATCTAGGAGCCGTGATGCGGTGAAAGTCGCACGTCCGGTTCTGAAGGAGAGGTGCGAGGGATAATACCCTCCATCGACTCTAACACTAGAGGTAATGTCTTCTATTTAGATTAATTCTTACTACATAGCAAAAATTTCCCTGGTGAAATAATTACTGCTTACTTATAGCATAGTAAAATAAATTAGCTTTTGTTCTACATATTTGGTACTTAGACATTTTATGGTCGAAAAAATAGCTGAAATTCAGTCTAGACAAGGGAATTAGGTCGATGCCATAAAAATCGCTGAAACCCTTGACAGTTAAGGATTTATACTTTTTTGAGGTGAAACCCTCTGCCTATATATATTTGAGACTATTTTATTACTCCGATCGGTTGCGTCTAGTGCACCCCGCGGGGTCGCACCGCTATTCCCTAGCCGAAATAGCACAGAAAATCATAGCTAAATTCACCAAGACCGGAATTGCTATATAAGTATAAGACATTGCTGATTCTAGGTATGATATAGAATCCGGTTATATAATATATGTTGATAATTCTATAGTTACTTCAAGCCTTCAATCTCTCCACCTCCCCATCTCCCCATGTCTCCACCTCCCCCATCTCCCCACCTCCCCATCTCCCCATCTCCCCCAACCATATAATAACTATTCAACCGGATTTGATATGATTTGATAATTTGGGATTGTTTGAAACTTGTTAATATTAACTGTTCCTTATTACCTATAAACTTACTTTCATACCTTAATTCAGCAATCCCAAGCATAAAAATAAGCATAAATTCAAGGTTCCTGCCACTAAAGACTATCTTGTAAAGTTTTGTGAAATTTAGTTACTTAAAATTATAAAAAGTACAATTCAGAAACATTACCCTCATTTATACTTAGATTTGGCTAGAAACTGTACGATCTGCTAAGATTTCATTATTCAGACATAAAAAATACTATGACTTTTGAACGTGCAAGTGGGATCATACTACACCCCACCAGTTTACCCAGTAGATTCGGTATCGGTGATTTAGGCAAATCAGCTTATGAGTTTATTGATTTTCTGGTAAGAAGTGGGCAAAAAATTTGGCAAATATTACCCCTAGGTCCAACAGGTTATGAACATTCGCCCTATACCATGAACTTTAGCGCCTTTGCAGGAAATCCTCTATTAATTAGCCTAGATATATTAGCAGAAAAAGGATTACTAAATCCTGATGAACTTACACCTCTCCCCTCCGAAGGCGACCCAGCATACAGTAGAGTAAATTTTGCCGAAGTCATTCCCCACAAAACTAAATATTTTCAACAAGCTTACGATCGCTTCAAACAAGCCATTCCTTCAGAATATGAAACATTTTCTCAAGAACAATCTTATTGGTTAGATGACTATGCTTTATTTATGGCATTACATGAAGCAAACCCAGACAAAACATGGAATCAATGGGAACCAGGTTTAGCTCGCCGAGAACCAAATGCTTTAAAAATAGCATCTGAAATTCTACATGAAAGTATTCAATATCATAAATTTTTGCAATTTCAGTTTTTTGAACAATGGAAAAAACTCCGCCAATACTGTAACGAGAAAAATATCAAAATTATCGGTGATGTTTCCATCTATGTCTGCCATCATAGTGCAGAAGTTTGGAGTCACCCAGAAAACTTTGAACTCAACCCAGAAACCTTAGAAACTGCATGGAAAGCAGGAGTACCACCAGACTACTTTAGTGCGACTGGTCAATTATGGGGAAATCCTGTCTATAACTGGGAAAACTTGATCAAGACTAACTTTGCTTGGTGGATCGAAAGATTTAGAGCAACTTTACAATATGTAGACGTCGTGCGTGTTGACCATTTTCGCGGTTTTGAAGCTTTCTGGCGAGTGCCAGCAGGGGAAGAGAATGCTATTAATGGGGAATGGGTAAAAGCGCCTGGTTATAAATTTTTTGAAAAATTACGGGAAACTTTGGGCAGTCTACCTATCTTGGCAGAAGATTTAGGAATTATTACTTCTGAAGTAGAACAAATGCGCGATCGCTTTGAATTTCCAGGAATGCGAATATTATTATTTGCTTTTGGTGGAGATGTAAATAATCCCTATTTACCTCACTGTTACATCAACAACTGTATAGTTTACACAGGAACTCACGATAATGATACTACTCTTGGTTGGTGGTCTAGAGCTACTCAGGAGGAAAAACACCACGTTGCTCGATATCTGGCTTATACCTCTGATAGCGATATCTAAGAAATCAATTTGTCTCTCATA
>NZ_JAAHGT010000480.1 GCF_010672385.1 Okeania sp. SIO2F4 | reverse complement strand
ACCCAACCTACCCAATCACTTCTTCTTTCCCTTTTCGAGAAGTCTACTAGGGAAGGGGAAGAACACTTTGCCCCTCTCGGAGCACCAGAGGGGTCGGGGGAGAGGTATTCATTAAACAATGTTGGGTTTCATTCTTCAACCCAACCTACCCAATCACTTCTTCTTTTCCTTTAACTTACTACTGTAACCCATAGCACTAAATACTAATAAACCAAAAATAGCACTAGGTTCGGGTACAGATGTTGGAGCAGAGGCTTGAGAGGCTTGAGGTAAAGTGTATTCAACACTGCCTCTTATGTCTCCACTACTTTCATTAAAATCGAACGAATCTTTATATAAAGACAAAAAACCTGCCTCAAAAGATAATCCCAGAAGATCGCCATCTGAAAATAAAACTTCAGCACCTGAGAAAGGATTGAAAAACTCGAAATCTATATCATTTTCATTGGTATAGTTAGTACCCAAAAAACGGAAACTGAGATCGGAAACTGAAAAAGATTCTTGACCTTCTCCTGTGAATCCTAAACTATAATATGTCAGGGAACCATCAAAAGTTTTATCAACTAAACTGGTCTTAGATCCTAGTTCTACTTCTATTCTAGAATCTTCTGTTATAGTAACTGTAAAATCAATTGAAATTTCTCTAGGTTCTATCGCACCAGATATATATGTTAAGTCTTCAAATTTTTCTCCTGTTACAAAAGATTCGCTTTCATTATTAAAAGGAGTGAACTGTGAGATTACTTGGTCAATAGTAACGCCATCAGGTAAATCTTCAGCACTAAGAGTTTCATTGCTGCATGATTGTTGAAAACGCGTGCCTGTAGATCCGTCCTCAATAATAGTGCATGTCATCGTCTCCCCAGGAAAATTGGGTATCGGGACACCAGTGTATGTTGTTGTTATTTCGCCATTTGCTGCATCATTTGATCCAGTTGTCGTTGTACGGCTTGATGGTGTACCTCCCACATTGATGTTGAACGCGAAAGCAGATTCATTTCCTACTAATATCGCTCCACCCAATACTATTGAAAGGGAGAGAAATTTTGACAGAAGAGAATTTTTAATCATTGATTATATCAGTTTATTAGATGTTTCTAGAGTCAAAAAAGAGAGATGAAGATATTCGTATCTACATAAACATTTTTAGGTAGTGCGTCAAGGAAGTGCAGGAAGTGTGGGAAGTAGAAGGAATAATTGTACCTGTATCTTTTTGTGCAAGTCTGCCTTTCGTTCTAACTTTTTGGTCTTCAAGGCTGAATTCTTTACACTTTTTTCCCGACAAAAGTTGGAAAAGCTCAATCTTTACAGTACTTTTAGATGATTATTGACCAGCCCTACTTACTTATCCCACACTTTACTGATGCACAACCCATTTTTATCTATATATTATTAATCTTGACACAACGGTTTTTCTATTGTCAAGACTATCTGCATGAGTTTACAGCATCTTCATAAAAAATCAGTATTTTATCGTAGTAAAGTCGATAGATAATTAAGTAGGTACGCACAAAAAAGCTTAACTAGCTATTAGCTTTTAGCCCATACGCTATCAGCTTTTTGAGCTTGGGTTTAAATCCCCTGCAACTATTGCGCAGGATGGTGCGCGGAGGGGTTTAAATCCCCTTCGTTCACGTTTACTGCTGAGTGCTGAGTGCTGATTGCTGATTGTTTTTTTAACCCAACCGACATCTATTGCAACATTTAAGATGAAACAGTCCACTACATTAAGTTTTGTGAACTAACTCTGAGCTACTACCTAAAGTTGATTTGAGGGCTAATTTGCATTTTGTTACATAGCGACAAATTTTAACACCTATCGACTTAGATAGATTTAGTTAATCTAATACCAATTCACTTTAAAAATGTCACAAATAGTTTCAAACTTTAGATGTGAAATAGTTTCCTGAAACTACTGAGCGTGTAAAAGTTATGAGTCTATAAAATCATAATGCATGACTTTTGACTTTTGAATTCCGTGAAACGGTATAAGCTGGAGAGTCATCTGCCACATTACTTCAAAATGAGACTTATTAAAAATATCTACAAAGTGCTCTAATTATCTAAAAATCTATCTTCAGTTTCAGCATTTTTTATTAGAAGAGAAACACTAAACTGGTTAGAAGTTGATGCTACATCAGGTATATGAGGCAATGTGTATCTTAGCGCATCTATGGATGGATTAAACAGGAAAGTTAAATATAGGTTTCGGGAATCACTTTAAGCAACAAAATTTTCCCATTCCTATCAATCTTGATACAAATACTTCTCTACAAAATCAGTAATTTCTTTGTCTCGAAACTCTAGGGCTAAATTTTTCAAATGTTGGGCAAAGGGAATATATTTTTTGTCTAATTCTTCTAGATAGACTGCTCTTTCTTGAAATTTTCGCATACTGCCTAGCATGACAAATTCATATAATATTTCTATTTCTTCTGGAGGCGGTGGAATTATAGATTCAAGTTTTTCTGATAGACTAATATTATTTGTATCTAGTTTTTCTTCTACTACTTCTTCTTCATAAATCCAGTCTAATTGTAAATATTTTCCTAAGAGTAATAGTAATTTATTTTCATCAATAGGCTTAGATAAAAAATCATTACAACCTGATATTAGACTTTGCTTTTTATCCGTATCTAAAACACTGGCTGAAACTACAATAATTGGAATTTTTTGTATTTCTGGCAGGTTTCGGATAACTTGAATTGCTTCAAATCCAGTTTTCACTGGCATTACTAAGTCTGTTAAAATTAAATCTGGCTGATGTTTTTGAGCTAGATCTATTTCTTCTTGACCATCTGTACCAAGAATTATTTCAAACCCCAAAGGTTCGAGCATATTTTGCAGCACTAATAGATTTTCTTTTTGATCGTCTACTACTAAAATTTTGCGTTTTGTTCCTTCGTATCCAATGATGCGGCCTATTGTTTCAGTAGTAGTTTTTATTGAGGTATTAACTGTAGATAAATTAACTTCAAACCAGAAATTTGAACCTTGGCTCAATTCACTTTTAACCTGTAGTTTACTGCCCATTAATTCAACTAACTGTTTAGTAATAGCTAGTCCTAAACCTGTTCCTTGCTGCCGATGTTTAGTATTGCCTACTTGTTCAAAAGGTTGAAATATTTTTTCTAAATTTTCGGCAGTTATTCCAACTCCTGTATCAATTACTTCAAACTTAATAATTGCACTATTACTTTGAGTTTCTATCTGAGTAACTTTCAAAGTTACTTGACCGTTATCGGTAAATTTAACGGCATTTCCTAATAAGTTTAATAGTACCTGTCGCAAACGTTTTTCATCTGTTTGAATGCCTATTGGTAAGTGAGAATCTAGTTTATATTTGAAGAGAATATCTTTTTCTAGAGCGCGCATTTTGATTATTCCCACTATACTTTCTAGGAAAGAAATAAAGTGAATTTCACCAGGGTAAAGCTCCATTTTTCGAGCTTCTATTCTCGACAAATCTAGAATATCATTAATTAATGTTAAAAGATGATTTCCACTATTGTGAATAATACTAATAGCATTTTTTTGAAGAGGGGTAAAGTTGCGATCGCGTTTGAGAATTTGAGCATAACCAAGAATACCGTTTAAAGGTGTTCTGAGTTCGTGACTCATATTTGAAAGAAATTCACTTTTTGCTTGATTTGCTGTTTCTGCAGCTTGTTTAGATTTTTTTAGTTGTTTTTGTTCAAATGATTGAATTTGCCATAAAATAATCATCATCATTGTTGCTAATGCTGTGACTACTAAAGCAATTAGATCGAGAGGTCTAAGTTGAGATTCAATATTTTCTCGGGGAATTACAAGTGCAACTGACCAGTTGGTTTCTTTTAATGGTAAATATACCACATATTGGGAAATTTTATTTATTTTAGTTAGTAAAATTCCTTGCTTTGTACTAATCATTAGTTGAGCAATAAATGCCAAACCTTGGTCTGAAGAATTGACTAAACTAGGAGCTGGTTTTTCCAAAGTTGACATTAATTCTGGGTTGGGATGAACAATAGCTTCTCCTTGAGAATTAAGTGCAAAAGCATAACTTTGTTTACCATAATCTAAACTATTAACAATATCAATGACTTTTTCAATATCAACTACAGCATCGGTCAAACCGATAACTTTTCCCAATGGTTTTTCTGGTTCGGGTATTCCAGAAAAAACTGGAGCTTCAAAAGCTACTATTCTTTTTCCTTTAGGAACACGAGCAATGAGCGGATCTGATCAAGTTGTTGTTCCACTATTCATAGCTTCTCGAATGTGTTCGCGATCTTTGAGATTAATTACTCCATTTGCCTCCCCTTCTACTGTAATGTATAAGAAGAAATCAGCATCAATCATTGCTAGGTACATAAAATCTGGCAGTCGTTTTTCTTCTGCTTGTAAATAGGGTTTAATTTTAGACCAGTCCATTGTTCGGAATATAGGATTATTTGCTATTGCTTCGAGTGAGGCTTTTTTATGACTTAGCCAACTATCAATTTCATTAACACCTTTCTGCACTTCTAGAAAGGCTTTTGTTCTTAAGTTATCTAAAATTAAATTCCTAACTATTTGATAGCTGAAGTAAGCAGTCAAACTAACAACTAATGTCGTACTAGCAATAATTATTCTCACCCAAAAATTACGAGATAAATTTTTAGGTTGAGGCTCTGATAAATTTTGTTGTTGAAGTTTTTTGCTGAAAAAAATCATTTTGCTTTGTTCTCAAAACTAATTAATCATTTAACTCCTAATTATTACTTTGAAAAATTGGTATGATAATAGTAAATATTGTACCTTTACCTAATTTTGATTCACATAAAATTTTTCCCTGATGTTTTTCTTCTACTATTTTGCGAGAAATGGAAAGTCCTAATCCTGTTCCTTTGCCCACTGCTTTTGTAGTAAATAAGTGGTCAAATATTTGTTTTTTTGTCTCTTCTGACATTCCATGACCATTGTCTTGAATTGTAATAATTACTTGCTGAGAATCTAGACTTACTTCAGTCGAAATTTTTATTTGATAATCAGATTTTGTTTCTTCCTGATTAATTTCATCATATACATCAATTGCATTAGCTATCAAATTCATAAACACTTGATTTAGCTGTCCTGGAAATCCCATAATTTTAGGAATATTGTCATAATTTTTGATGACATTAATTTCTGGGCGATGCTTCTTACCTTTTAATCTATGTTTTAGTATCATTAAGGTACTATCAATTCCTTCGTGAAGGTTAAAATTTACTTTTTTATTTTGATCTGCACGGGAAAATATTCGCATTGAGGTACTAATTTCCTGGATTTTTTGAATGCCATATTTAATAGAAATAAGCATTTTCGGCAAATCAGTTAACAAATATTCTAGTTCTATTTTTTTGGATTTTTCCTCAATAATTTTTCCAGGTTGAGGAAATTTTTCTTGATATAGTTTTAAATATTCAATTAGTTCTTGCACAGCTACTTCAGTATGCTCTAAGTTACCTACAATAAAACCCAAGGGATTATTAATTTCATGGGTAATTCCTGCTATAAGTAAACCTAGAGATGACATTTTTTCACTCTGAACTAATTGCAATTATGATGCTAGGAGTTCTTGCAAAGCTGTATTTAGTTTTGTCGTGCGTTCTTCTACTTGTTATTCTAGTTTTTGAGTCAAAAAGTAAAGCTGAAGATGGAGGTTAATTCTAGCTAAAACTTCTTCAATTTGAATTGGTTTAGTTACATAATCAACTGCCCCTACTTCAAATCCCTTGACTTTATATTCTGAATTAGTAAGACCAGTCATAAATATCACTGGAATATTTTGAGTTGCTGCATCTGTTTTTAATCGACGACAGGTTTCAAAACCATCTATTTCTGGCATTAAAATATCTAGCAGAATTAGATCGGGATGAGCAAATTTTGCTCTTTTAATACCATTTAGACTATCACTAGCAATTAAAACATTAAATCCCCCATCTTCTAGAGAAGTAGCTGCTAAACTTAAGTTAGTTGGGTTGTCATCAATTACTAGAATGGTACTTTTATTGTTTATATTAGTATTGAACTGATAATTTTTGGTAGATTTCATTACCATATCTATTCCATAGATAAATAATTTATTATAATCCTTTATTGATCGATTATACAAATAGTATAGCAATTTGAGAATTGGTAATACTGTTTCACGGAAGTTAAAAGTTAAAAGTCAAAAGTCATACATTTAGATTTTATAGGATCAAAACTTTGACACTACAGTAATTTCAGGAAATTATTTCACTTATGGGGTTTGAAACTATTTGTGATATCTTTAAAGTGAATTTGTATAAGATACACAAGTTTTGGATTTAAGGGAAAAAGGAATAGAGAAAAGAAAAATAGTCTACCTAATTAAAGATGAGAACCGCTATATTATTTTTAGTTCCACAATTGAGATACAAGAGACATCAGAGAAGCAGTTATTTAATAATTGCTAATTATACCAATTCCCCAAAATAATGCTATACTTCTCCAAAAGTTCAGTTTCAGTTATTAAGTAATAAGTAAAAGTTGAGTAATTTTTTTAAAGATTTTAGAAATGAACTTAATATATATTATTCCTAATTTCTATGCTCCCTGGTCTCTACTCGCTGCTCTGAAGAAGATGTAGCAAAAATGGTCGATATTTGGTATTAGACGAACTTAATTTCAATTATGCTTCTAATATTCTTAGCTACAATATCTTGTTATTGTTTTTCATAAAATTTAACAGCTTTACTATTAGCATACTGGATTGCTTGTAAGTTTTGAACCTCTCCATTATGGTTTTTAATATTTAACAACACCAACCCTACATTATGCTTGGCTTTTACATAACTCAATACAGTTTAGTTAAGGATTTTTTGCATAAGAAAGAAGAAGGAAGAAAAAAAGTAGATTAGTCTATAGATCGATACAGTTCAGTTAAGGATTTTTTTTTGCAGTTCTGTAATCTCAAAAACTTATCTAATGGTTCCATACTTATGAGTTTTGGTCCGATCTGAACCGTCTTTCTGCATAAGTTGGATTTATTTTAAGGGACTTCCAAATAAAAAACTATCCCATTAGCTATGAAAATAAGGGAGTAGGGAGCAGGGAAGAAATTGAAAAAGTAAGGGAGTAGGGAGTAACCATTCATTAATGGATAATGGATAATGGCGAACTTGATAATTACAAGAAGGTTAAAACCGTTACACCAATTGAATATAAGGAAATTCAAGAGCACTTTTCTCAAGGGGAGATTGGATATAGCAAGGAGACCTCGCCATCCCATCCTGACGGAATGCTCCGCTTTCCGACCGCTCTCTTA
>NZ_JAAHGT010000048.1 GCF_010672385.1 Okeania sp. SIO2F4 | reverse complement strand
GGCTTCTTCATTCCAGCAATGATTGGCATTGGTATGTGGTGTAAGAAAACAGGAAATCCATTCATCATTCCCAAGGCACTGAAAAACCCCCTGTACTTTTTATTGGGGTTTTGTTTGATCACCTTACTATTTGTTAATGGTGCTCAACAGTTTAACCAACCCACACCCAGGCCAGGCGACCCACCCAGGAAAGCCGAGCAACCCATTTTTCTGGGAATATTGGGACTCAAAGCAATGATTGGCTACTTACCTCTAATCACAGGAGCTTATTATAAACTCAAAAGTAAAAAAGAGTTATTATTTGCTGCCCGTCTTGCAGTAATTCTGGCTATTATCTGCTGTTTACTTGGTATGGTACAGTACCAATTCCTAAGTTCTGGTAAGTGTAATGGTACTCGTGGTTTTACTGGAGACCAATTATTTAAGGCAACCCTAGAAGCTAAATGTTTAGTAGGGGGCGCTCTACTATTTAGCCCTAGTCAGGGTGTAATTCGTTTACCTGGTACTTTTGTTGCACCTTGGCAATGGGGGTGGTTCTTGATTTCTAATGCTGCCTTTACCTTTGCTGTTGCTTTTAGTGACCCCTCTCCCCTTTGGCGAACAACAGGTTTATTTGGTATGGCAGTAGTTTTTATTAATTCAGCTATTAGCGGTCAAAGAATTGCTTTAGCTCTAGTTCCTACAGTAACAATAATACTCTTAGTCTTAACAGGTCAGGTGGCTAACCTCAAAAGGTTTCTTCCTATTGGTATTGGACTAGGTGTTCTTCTTACAGGAGTAGTAGTATCTAATCCCGAAGTTGTTCAAGAACGAATAGATAGTTTTGTGAGTCGCTGGAAAGCTTCACCACCCACTGCTTTTATTACTCAACAATTTGAGGAATCTAGTCATGCACAAAATGGAGTTTTTGGCAATGGGGTAGGGCGAGCTACTAACTCAGCTAGAGTTTTTGGTAGAACTAGGTTAATTGAGACTTATTATCCTAAGCTAATCTATGAAATAGGACCTATCGGTGCAATTGCAATGTTACTTTTACTAACGACTATTACTGTTACTTCTTTCAAAGCTTATCGCTCTGTTAAAGACAAGAGTATGCGTAGTTATGGTGCTAGCTATTGGGTTTTTGTTCTAATTATGAGTTATAACACTTATTATTACCCTCTTGATGTAGACCCAGTTGCAGTTTATTATTGGTATTTTGCTGGAGTAATTATAAGGCTACCAGAAATTGATAAACAGGAACAGGCAAGAATTAAAGCTGAAGAAGAAATGGAAAATAGATAGAATAGGGAGGGGCAGGGAGCAGGGGCAGGGAGCAGGGAGCAGGGAGCAGGGAGCAGGGAGCAGGGAGAAACAAATGATGTATCTGGTAGGATAATTGATTTTATTTTTTATTATTGGTATTGGAGATGTCTATTTCCATATCCGAAATATCAATTCAATAGCAATTACATAACTTCTCTATTATGTCAAGTTTTATCTTAAGAAAGATATTTATAAGGTGAAAAATGAACGAATCTCTAACTCAAGAAAATCAACAATTAACTATTCCCATTTCTGTTGTTATTCCTACCTATAATCGGGAAGAACCTCTTATAGATACGATCGCCGATCTGATTAAACAGGACTACCCTAATTTTGAAGTTTTGGTAGTTGACCAAACTGCTACTCATAAACCAGATACTCAAGCTTATTTAGAAGAACAAGCTAATGCTGGAAAAATTAAATTGTTCCGTCTGACTTGGGCGAGTTTACCAGGGGCAAGGAATTATGCGGTCAAACATTGTAATGGGGAAATAATCCTTTTTATTGATGATGATGTACGTATGGAAAAAGGATTTTTGGCTGCCCATGCTCGTAACTATGTAGATCGCCCAGAGATAGGGGCAGTGGCAGGACGAGTATTTGACCGGATGAAATTAGGAGATTCTGGCGGAGATTTAGAAATAGAGGATTTGCCCCCTGAAGCATCAGACCCTGGTATTGCCTGGTATCATATCGATCTGGTACATACGGTAAAAGCTCAACGAGTCATTTCAGCAAGAGGCTGTAATATGTCCTATCGCCGAGAAGTTTTTACTAAGTATGGCTTGAGTTTTGATGAGCGGTTTCGTGGTAGTGCAGTACGGGAAGAGTCGGATTTTTGTTTGAGGTTACGACAAACTGGTTATCAGATTTGGTTTGACCCAGAAGCTTCTTTAGTTCATTTGGGTGAAGAAAGTGGAGGTTGCCATGATATTTCTACAAGGTCGCTCAAGTATCAAGTTACTTTCTATCACAATCACTTTTTTATGGGATTAAAAAATCTGACTCCTAATCAATGTTTGCGTTTCTTTGCCAAATTATTTGATTGTCATGTTTTGGGGAACCCTCCTTGTTATAAAGGTGGTTCTCCGATCAAAATAATTACTCGTGGAAGTTTTTATACTCTTGGTTTTCTGAGTGCTGTTCAAACTAGGATTAAATCTATTTGGGATGACGGGCAAATTTATACTCGACAAAGTAATTAATGATTAATAATTAACAATTTAATTCTTGGTTGGCAACCGATAAAAAGATTGATTTTTTGCCAAAAATTAACTATAGCAAAGAAAGAGTTGGTTACGCCATATGATGATGAATCGAATCAGGGTAAATGTTTTTCCTACTGTTGTATATTCCTTCCTATAGCAATAATTTTGCATTATAACAGTTTTCAAGTCTTGGGGGTAAAAAGTTTTATAATTTTAGGGAACACCGGATCTGGAAGTAATTAATAAACTGTACCTCACCATCTTAAAAAGTGCTGTAATAATTTTGAATTATGTGTGACATTATTTTGGAGGATTGCTATAAATTTAATCAAATTAAATTAATTTGTTTGGTAAGTATTTGCGACAAACTCCTGCTATCTGTCTTTATTAACTAATATACTGCAAACCTGATTTAGTATGAGATTTATTAATCCAAGAACAGATTATGCCTTCAAAAAAATCTTTAGCTCTGCTGAGAGTAAAGATATTCTGATTAGTTTTCTGAATTCACTACTCTATAAAGGTCAAAATACTATCCGTGACTTGGAATTTATTAATATCTATGAAGCAGGAGCGATCGCTATTTTCAAAGATTCATTTTTAGATGTGAGAGCCAAACTTGATAATGGTTCTATAGTTATCATTGAAATGTAGGTATTAAATATAGAAGGTTTTAATAAACGAGTTATTTACTATGCAGCTAAAGTTTATGTTAATCAACTCAAGCAAGGGGAAATTTACCCTGACTTAAAACCTGTAATTTCTCTAACTATTGCTGATTTTACGATGTTTAAGGAGAGTGAAAAAATTATTACCCACTTTGCATTGAAAGAATGGGATGATTCTTTTGTTTATCCAGATAGGGATTTGGAACTGTTTTTTGTGGAGTTACCTAAGTTTAAAAAAAAGTTGGCAGATTTAGAAAGTATTACAGATAAATGGCTTTATTTTATGAAACATACTAATAGTTTGGAAATAGTACCAGATTCAATGGGAGTAGTTCCTGAAATTGATCGTGCTTTTACTATTGCTAATGAGGCTAATTTAACCCTAGAGGAATTACAACAATTGGAAAAACAAGAGCGATTTATTCTCGACTGGAGGGGAGAAATTGCTTTTAGTAGAGAAGAAGGTAAAACAGAGGGTCGTGAAGAAGGTAAAAGAGAATTAATTATAAGTTTACTAGAGCGTTTATTAGGTAAATTTGATATCAATAAAAAGAACGCTTTAATCAATTATCAAGTAGGCAATTAGAACAATTAAGTCAGGCAATGTGAAATTTCAAAAATATATATATCTGATTTAGTCTCTTAGTTACACCGAACTAGTCATGAAGAGTAATATCCTCAAATAAGTAATATAAAAGCTTGTTTGATTTGAAAATAGATATTTTCAATCAGAAAAAACTGAATTAAAATCTCTAACTTCAAATTTTTCTGAAAAATCTAGTATATACTGTTTCATAAATACTAAACTATACAATAAAAACCATGAGAATATTAATAGCTAGCCACACCTATATTGTTGACCTTAATCGGGAAAAGTTACGCGCTTTAGCTAAACTTGAACCGGGTATTGAAGTTACGGTTGTTGTACCTCAACGTTGGAATCCAAAAGGGGTACAAAGTCAAATAGTTGAAACCAAATTTATTGATGAGGGTTCCTTTAAAGTAGTACCTGTTTCTAATTACAGCGAAAATAATCAAGCTTTACTAACTTTCGGTCCCGATCTAATTAGTTTGCTCCGAAAATTAAAGCCTGAAATTATTCAAGTAGAACAGGGTTCTAAAGCTTTAACTTATGCTCAATTTATTACTTTTAATAAGCTTTTAGGACTCAAGGCTAAAAAATTATTTTTCACTTGGTGGAATTTACCTTACGAACTCAAATTTCCTATTTCTTTGCTAGAAGGTTATAACCTCAGAAATACTGATGGAATTGTTGCAGGTAACAAAGATGGAGAAGATATTTTAAGGGAGAGAGGTTACAAAGGTCCGATAAAAGTTATGCCTCAGTTAGGAGTAGATGAAACTTTATTTAAACCAGAACCTCAAGTAGAATTAAGAGATAGTTTAGGGATTCAACCTAATGATTTTGTGGTTGGTTTTGTGGGGCGTTTTGTTGAAGAAAAAGGATTATTAACTTTAACTAAATCTCTAGCAGGTTTACAGGAAAAAAATTGGAAATGGTTATTATTGGGTAGGGGTGAATTACAAACAACTTTGGTCGAAACAGCAACAGCATTAGGAATTAAAGATCGCTTGATTTTTGTAGAAAGTGTGCCTCACGACCATGTACAAAAATATATTAATCTGATGAATACTTTGGTTTTGCCATCAGAAACTACTTATAAGTTTAAAACTTTAACTTCTGTGGGTTGGAAAGAACAATTTGGTCATGTTTTAATTGAGGCAATGGCTTGTAGAGTTCCTGTAATAGGTTCTGACTCTGGGGAAATTCCTCATGTAATTGGGGATGCTGGTTTAGTTTTTCCAGAGGGAAATGTTGAAGAATTAAGAAATCGTCTAATGCAGTTAATGGAGCAAAAAGAATTAACTGAAAGTTTGGGGCAAAAAGGTTATGAAAAGGCAATGAGTCAGTATACAAATAAAGCTTTAGCTAGGCAGTTATTAAGTTTTTATCAGGAGTTAGTGTAGGTAAGCATTTAGCTGTCAGGAAGTCTCCTAAATTGAAGTTTATACAACACAAGCTATCAGCAAGAGGCAACTTAAAACTTGGAATTATTAATCCAAGTAAAACTGTGATTTATCTAAAAACATTAGTACCTACTTTACAAATTAAACAAGTTCGTCTCGTCCCTAGACTTAACCATTATGTCATTGAAGTCATTTATGAAAAATGCGAAAAACAATACCTCTTAGAAAAAAACCGTGTTGCTAGTATTGATATTGGATTAAACAATTTAGCTACATTAACTTTTAATAAGCGCCGGAATCAAACCTATCTTGATAAATGGGAGACCGTTAAAATCTCTAAATCAATACTATAATAAAGTTAAAAGCTTCCGACAATCTGAACTCCAGGAAAATCAATCTAGTAAGAGTCTGAAAAAGCTTTGCAATAAAAGAAAATTCAAAATTAATGATTATCTTCATAAATCATATCATTTGATTATTAATACCCTGATTAACCAGAAAATAGGAACATTGATAATAGGGCACAATGAAGAGTGGAAATAGAAGATAAATTTAGGGAAAAAAAATAATCAAAATTTTATATCTGTTCCCTATAATAAGTTAGAAGAATCTTATACCTCAAAAGTAAGTTTTATAGATAAGGATCTAATTCCTGTTTACAAGAAAGGTGAGAAAAATCAAGTCACCTTTTCACCGAAAAGAATAAAGCGATGCAGCGCGGTCTTGGGGGTTTCCCCCACTCGCTGTTGCATCAAGAAAAAGAGGAATGCAATCGTACCGCAAGCATTGGATTAATCAATGAGTTACGTTAACGGTTCTCTAAATATTATGAGAAAAGCAATCCCAAATGTCTTTGACTATGGGATAGATAAGCAAGTGCGTTGGGCGGGTCTCCAGACAGTCACGCAACTGGCGTGGTGTTGAAACCCAGTTAGAGTAACTCCTGCAAAATAAGGATATGTCATATTTGACTATATTTTTATGAACTATAAATAAGCAAAAGAATACAAATATTTACCGATAACTAGGATCGAGAAAGATAATGGTAAAGTATGAATATATAGAATGTAAAAACCCGAACGGTCAGCATAGAATGGCTTATACTCAATGGGGTAATCCTGAGAATAAAAGGGTGTTAATTTGTGTTCATGGTTTTAGTCGTACAGGGAGAGACTTTGACTACTTAGCAGCTGCCTTGCAAGAAAAATATCGAGTTATTTGCCCAGATATAGTAGGTAGAGGGAAAAGCGATTGGTTATCCAATTCATCTGATTATGGTCTACCTCTTTATATCTCAGATATGTTAACTTTAATTGATAAATTAAATCTGAGTAATATTGATTGGATAGGAACATCAATGGGAGGTTTAATCGGAATGTTTATTGCCTCTCAAAAAAATTCTCTAATTAACAGATTAGTTATAAATGATATTGGTCCAGAGATTGTTCCTGAAAGTTTGAAACGTTGGGCAACAAAATATTTAAGTCAAGGAAAGCCTAATTTTGAGAATTTGACTCAAGTAACAGAATATGTGAGAGAATTTTATTCTGATTATGGCACTTTAGCCGATATAGAATGGGAACATATAGCTAAAAATACTGTTAAAAAGACTTCTGAAGGTCAATATAAATTACACTACGATTTATCTATTATAGATGTGTTTAGAGTTAGTAAAGGTGAACTAAAACCAGTTGATTTTTGGCAAACTTGGTCATCAGTAAGTTCTCCTGTATTATTGTTACATGGTAAAGAATCTTATCTGTTGTTACCAGAAACTATCAAGAAAATGCAATCTATTCATCCCCAAATAACTGTGAAGCATTTTCCTTGTGGTCATAACCCACCTTTATTATCAACAGACCAAATAGAAGCGATCGCCGACTGGCTGAATTAAGAAATTTTTGGTAATGCTAAAGTAATAGTTTAATAGACAGGACTTAATAAAGAAATCGGGTTGATCGAGAAAATTTCCTGAGAGCAAAAAACAATAATCAGGGCAATAAACCTAGTTTATTGTTTAGTTGCGTAAGCCCTGATATAATTAAAAAGTTTAGGCTAATTTATATTTATAAATAAAATATTAAATTTTGATCATTATGTATTGGGAAAAGTTACTTAGTAATTAAGTGCAACCCTACATGGGTTAAGGATTGGGTTATTCAACTCTATTGGCATAGAATGAAAACACTACCCAAGCATTTAAACAACAAAAACTGGAGACTCTAAGATGAAATCAATACTTGCATGGGTAATTTCAGTGTTACTGGCATTGACTTGCTTCGGTATTAATCCAACTATGGCTGTTGCCCAAGAACAGATCGTAGTAATCGAAAATGATGTAGAAGACGATGGTGATTGGACTGTAGGCTCAGTACACTTCTTAGATGATGGATTTGAGGATTGCAAAGCTACTGCTGGCTCAAAAGTACTAGCAATGGCTAATAGTGTCCCTAAATTCGGAGGACAAGCTTTTATTAATTTCGATTTTCCTTTAGTTCCTGGAGACTACGACGTAACTATTGATGTCTGCAATTTCAATGGACCGAAAAATGAAAACACCGGAGAACTAGCGGATCTTGGTCATGCTGATTATCTTGGCCTAACTGTGGGAGGAGATAAGGACAATTCTGGTACATTACTGACTACTGCTATTAAAACATCTCGTTCACAGCCTCGGATGAAAAGGGGAGAAACAAAGGAATGGTCGTTTAACTTTACTTTTGGTGAGGACGATCCGTTTTTGGGGTCTAAAATTGGCTTCTTAATAGATTTGCCTGTGAGAGGTGAGTGGGTGAATATGGGTTTTGATAACCTCAAGATTAAGGTAACTCCTGCTAAAAGCTAAAAGTTTATACTAAAAGATAAAAGTTTATATTCAGTTTTAAAAGCGATCGCTCTAAGTTCCTTAAGTAATGCGATCGTTTTTCTGTCTATTATCTAAGTTTGATCGGCAGCTTTGATATTTCCTTTGCCTTTAAAATTGCTGAGACAAAAAACGCATAGGAAACTGCACCTACTGTCGCTAAAATTATCAAACTATCTCCTGTAGAATTCCACAAAGCGTGTAACAAAGAAGAAGTTAGATAACCAACTCCTAAAATTTTCCATCGCTCCTGGGGATAAATCACACTTAAACCAATAAAATAGCCAAAGTAACCACTATAGGCCATGTGTCCAGTGATAGATCCTAGAATTCGGGGTATGAGTAGTTGTAATCCTGCTAAATAGCCTACTCCTAATCCTAAAAGACCCTCTCCTAATAATTCTGTGACATTTTCTACGATTCCCGGCACATATTGACCCAAGGTTTCAAACATTGTAAAGCCAACGCCGGAAGCAGTACCAATTAAAATACCGTCTAAAGGTTCCCAGACTCCCACTTCTTCTCTGCGGGGACTTCGTAATCTTTGTCCAAGCCACATACAGCCAAACACTGGTAGTGCTTTCAGTAATTCTTCCATTAATCCTGCCCCAAAAAACATTTTGATAAACAAGATAGGAAAGGTTAATTGTTCCAAATTTTCTGGCAGATTACCAGGCAGAATACCACGAAATACAATAATGAATAGAAGTAAAATCGGACTGGCTAAAATTACACAAGTAGCAAAACCGGAGCCAAATAATACCCACCAAGGTTTAGGTTTATGGCACAAATGGTAAACAAAATAGAAAGCTGCACCAGAAATATAAGTTGCTATTAGCCATTCATATAATTCTGGTATTCCCACAGAAACGAACATCAAAACGACAAAAACTACTGTGACAATGCCTGGTATTAAGTAACCTTCCTTCACTAAATTTTTTTGCATTGAAGTGATAGGAATAAGTTCGGCTTTGCCTGGTTTTGAATTGGGGATTATATTTTTCATAGATTAGTTTTTTGTATTTAAACGCGCTTAAATATTCCACTGATAAATTAACTACTTATATCGTTTTAAAAGATGTTTATACAATCCATACAAACTTTACTATCAATAAAATTTATAAAAATTATTGACTTAATTGATAATTATCATATTAGTTCATATTGTTCGGGATAATCTTGAATAGATATTTCTGGATATTCCCTAATAATTTTTTGATTGTTTTCAACATAAAAATATTTTGTTATTCTCTGAATATATTGCCGTTCATAACTAAGTGGTTTATGAGTATCATTAACTATTCCATTTAAAATATACTTATTCTTTGTCTTAATAATATATCTAATCTTGTTAATCGCTCTTGTTCTGTATAATTTTTTAGTATCAAATTTTTCATTTACTCGTTCAGCCAACAAGCTAGTATCAAAATTATCTACTTTGTCTTCTAGAATATTTTCAAACTTTGCAATTAAATCTTCGATATTTTGGCGGAACTTCTCGTATAAAAAAACATAAATTTTGGGAAATTTATCTTGATAAAGTTTGATTAATTGATAATAACATAAATCAATTAAATGAATATTGTTAGATAGGTAGTTGAAACATCGAGTATTTTTATTCCATCTGAATTTATTAATGGATAAATTATATTTATAGTCATCGTAGGTATATTTTTTTTGAGGATAGTAAATATATTCTTCAATCTTTCCTGTATAACCCATGTAACAAATATTTATCACATTGATGCTACATTCTAGGATTTTTTACTCATTTAATATTTTGTCAAATAATAAAAATTTATCTAATCATATCGTATGAGAGAATATTCTCTGAAACTAATAAAACTCAGGTAGGGCGATCGCTACATAGATAAACATCAAAAAGTAGTCCTATAGATGTAGTGATTTATTGTGGGAGTAGGGAACAGAAAATATAGAGTTATTATAACCTTTTGTAAGGCAAAAATCCAACTAAGTCAATACTCCCTATTACCTACCTCCTTTGTGACAAAGGGAAGCTATAGAGATTCTTTTTCCTACCAACAAATATTAAATTAATTTGGCACAGGTACTTGGCCTTGATTAAAATTACTTGCTGTAAGTTTGATAAATTGCATAACCTTTGAAAACTCAGAAATATATGAACTTAGATAACAAAACAAACTCTAAAATGAAGCAAAACTACTGTATAAGTATAGCCTTGATTACAATTATTTGTTGCAACTACTACAAATTGCATAACCCTTGAAAACTCAGAAATATATGAACTTAGACAACAAAACAAACTCTAAAATGAAGCAAAACTACTGTATAAGTATAGCCTTGATTGCAATTATTTGTTGCAAGTATGACAAATTGCATAATCTCTGAAAACTCAGAAATATATCAGCTTAGACAACAAAACAAACTCTTAGCTGAAAATTATCAGGAGTTAGGTAATGGCTAAAATTGATGGGTACATCCCAAAGCAATTTGACAGTAGTAAACAAGTAGTAATTTTTAACTTTATCTTCAGACAATGAAAAGTATTTATTGATCAATATTGCTACTTCTATGTAATTACTATGAAATTAAGACTTACACAACCGTGTCATTTCAGGGAATGAAAATATCAACTGAACGTCTAAGTATCCTGAATCAAACTTAGAGATTATTTATCTGTTTAATTTCATCCTAAGTAATTATCCGGAATTAAGCTTCTAGATTTCGTAAATATATACAAGATGTAATAAGTTTCAGAATATTTACACTCCTAGTATTTGCTGCATGATTATTGAATTTAGTCATTAATAACTAGCATCAAAAATATCTATTTTTCCAAAAATTTTCCAGTAATATATTCTGGATGAAACGTAATAATTTAGCCTCGTAATTCCACTGATGTAAATAATCAAAAATGATATTAATTTGATAGTACAGTAATTAGAGAAAAATAACTACTGTAAGTAGTTATATGAATGAGAAAAAAATTATCGGTTAAAGAAAATTTAGTAACTAAAGGAGAGACTATTTTGGATACAGCACCAGTTGCAAACTACTTAGGTTTATTGGCATTAGTATGCTATATCATAACTTTACTACCCACAATTCTCAGAATTGTTTTTCCCAGCACAAAAAAGACGGAAATTCCTAAATTATTACTGAAGTATCGTCGTCAAATAGGTGTAATTGCTTTTCTATTTGCTCTTGGTCATGGAGTTTTGCTAGTTCTCAAGAGAAACTTTGATTTTTTTGATATTCAAACATATTGGATATATGTACAAGGAGTTGTGACTTTCATTATTTTTACACTACTAACAATCACTTCTAATGATTGGAGTATCAAAAAAATGAAGAAAAATTGGAAGAAATTACATGAGCTGACTTATTTAGCAATGTTTCTCTTAGTCTGGCACGTCATAGACAAAATGTGGGGTCATTGGAGCTATCTTACCCCATTAGCAATGCTGGGAATTACAGGGATAACAGTGTTATTTATTATTAGAAAATTTCTAGAGCGCAGAAAAAAATTGGCAAAAACTAAGGGGAAAACTTAGATACTTAGTAAATAGTAATATGATTTTTTTAATTAGTAAAAACTCAAGGGTGCAAATTCAATTAATAGTAAAAATCATCTGATTTTTTTTATAAGTAATAATTAATGACAAGATTAAAATTTATGCTCGCTCAACCCAAGCCTTGGAAATATTCGACAGTCATAGCAGCAGCCACTTTAGCAACTATTAGTGGACTGTGGTCGTGGCGATCGCTATCAACATCAACTAATAAATATATTCGGACATCAGAACAAAAAACTCTACCCTCTCTCACTCTTTCAGGACATCAAGCATGGGTATATGCAGTTACCATCACTGCTGACGGAAAAACTCTAGCAAGCAGTAGCTATGATGGTAAGATTAAGATTTGGAATTTAACTAACGGTAAATTAGTTCGTACTATCAATGCTCATGCAGATGCGATCGAATCTCTTGTTATGAGTCCTGATGGAAAAATTATTGCTAGTGGTAGTTGGGATAACCGCATTAAACTTTGGGATATCAGAAATGGAAATCTTATCCAAACTCTTGAAGGTCATACCGATGATGTGAAAGCTATAGCAATGAGTCCTGATGGTCAGACTCTGGCAAGTGGTAGTTATGATGGTATGATTAAGGTATGGAATCTCAAAACTGGCTCTGTTAAGATGACAATTCAACATCCAGAACCTATAACTGCTCTAGCTTTTAGTCCTGATGGAGAGATACTTGCTAGCGGGTGTAAAAAAGGTCAAATTAAAACTTGGCAATTGAAGACAGGTAAAAAACTCCACTCCTTTGCAGCACATACAAACACAATTTGGGCGATCGCTTTTAGTCCTGATGGCAAAATTCTTGCTAGTGGGAGTCAAGACCAAAAAGTTAAATTATGGCAGATAGAAAAAGGTCAACTTTTATCTACTTTAGAAGGACATGAAAAAGCGGTTTTATCTGTTGCTTTTAGTCCTGATAGCAAAATTCTAGCTAGTAGTAGTTACGACAGAAAAATTCATCTGTGGGAGGTGAATACAGAAGAGTTACTGAAAACGTTTACGGATCATTCTAAAGCTGTTTGGTCTTTAAAGTTTAACCCAAATGGTGAAACTCTTGCCAGTGGTAGTGCTGATGGTACTATTAAATTGTGGCCTGTATCAAGTTTGAGTGATAAACAGTTACAGAATGCTACTCTCCCATCTGTTGTTAAGAAAGAAGCAGATATAGTTGTAATCTCGGAGATTACTGATAGAGTTAGGCTAGAGGAGTTAAACCAAAAGTTATATGACCAAATTGACCAAAGTTGGCAACAGACTCCAAGTTGGTATGAGGATTTACTATTTCAGATGAAAGTTGATGTTGATGGTGTCATTGTCAGTTTAGAACCTATGAACCAATCAGCTAGAGATTATGTTCAACAAACACCTTTACCGCAATTGTTAAATAGTGCTAATTCTCAAGTTACGAGTCAGAAAAAGTCTTTTGCACTATTCCGGGTAGTGATGACACCAACAGGAGTGCTTGAGGTTAGTCCTTGGAGCGGTTGGTTGCAGTAGATTAGACATAGGCGTGATCATCAAAAATTAAATCAATCCCATACGTATAAACCATCAATTATTTCCCCCTACTCCCTACTCTGTACGGACGTTGCATGTAACGTCCCTACTACTCCCTCTTTTCCACCAGATGTCTATTAAGTTTTGGAGTCAGGACTCAGGAGTCAGGAGTCAGCAGGAGGAAACGATTAAAACTAATTTGTAGAGTTTTTGTTTGTAGTTGGGCTTTAGCCCGACTGTTTGTCTTAGGGCTAAAGCCCAACTACGAGCGTAATAATAACTGTTCTAGCGAATATGGTATCATACCAGTTGATGTGCTTTTTGCCAAACTATCAAATATTGAAAACTTTTAGCACATTATTTCTTCATTCTGACTCCTGACTCCTGTCTCCTGACTCCTCCTTTCATTCTGACTCCTGACTCTTGACTTCTGACTCCTAATTTCTGTGACAGACTTTCTAACTAACTAAACTCATTAAAATGCCGAAAATTTTTGGTAAATTATTTATAGAATATTCTTCTAAATCTACAATTATAGATTCAGATTCTAGCTCTAAGAATTGCCAAACTGTTCCTGTGGTAACAACACCATAAATTTTATTAATATTATTACCTTTTCTTTGATTAAAAATTTGAGCAGCTAGCATTTCTGCAATACATTGAGAAAAACCAGATTTCAGATTATCGTTTTTTGCTTCTACTAAGGCAACAACCGGTGCTTCGATGACAAGTTGTCTTGTGGAATGACTAATAATAAAATCACAAAAACCGTTTAAACCTTGGTCGGGATTAACGTTAAATTCTATTCCAGAAAAAATGCTAATTTGATTATTTAGTTGTTTTTTTACTTCTACTAAAATCGGCGCAACAATTAATTCGGAACGGGCTTTTTCTGAACCTATAGCAACTGCTAAAGGTATATAGTCTTTGAAAAGTTCTTGTAGTATTTTACTAGGTACAACTTCAGGTAAGTTGTTGAATTTACCTTGAATTTCGACTAGGTTTAGATTAAAGTTTGTTAGTAGTTCATCTAAGTTGAATTTACTATAAGGCATTTGTTAATATTCCTTTTGCAATCTAGCTAAAAATATGCTTAGTAATTAGGGCTTGCTGATTAAATATAAAATCACTGACAGATAAAGATTTGAGCCTTTTTCGGTCTAAAAAAGTGTCTGGTTTTCAGTTGATTTCGCTCAAAAAGTTAGCACAAAAGACAGGGGAGATAGTAGAAAGATAAAGGGACTTTTATATCCGACTATTTCCTCTATAATTCCTCGTTTCTCCTAACTACTCTGTATGGACGTTGCATAACAAAAATGCGTTTCATGTCGCGCAGCAAAACGTCCCTACCTACTCCCCTACTCCTTAAAAAGACTTTTTCAGCAAACCCTAATTACTTTTATCTATCTCGTATATAGTGGCTTTTGACCAGAGTATTATTGTATATCTCCGTTTTTTTGTGCTTGAACTGAAGATGTTGTTCTAGTTTACCAAATAAAGGAAATCCTTTTCCTAGAAGAATTGGAACGCGAGTAATAATCATTTCATCAATAAGGTCTTCTTGAAGAAAACTTTGTATTACTCTACCTCCATCAATGTATAAATTTTGATATCCTTTTTGATTCAATTGAATGATTAGTCTCTTTATATCCCCACTAACAATTTCACCTTTACCAACAATGCTTTCTGGAAGCTTGGTGAGACTATTACTTAATACAAAAACAGGTTTATCATAAACCCATTGCTCAAAAGTTAAAACTTTTGAGAAGGTTTTTCTTCCCATCACTACAGCATCGATATTATTCATAAATTCAGCAAATCCATAATCGCTTTTTTCGGGGTTTGGTAATTCTTCTAGCCAATCTAATTCCCCATTACTTGTAGCGATAAATCCATCTAAACTTGTTGCTATATAGACATAGTTTGCCATCTCATTCTCCCAGTTTAATACCAATTTGATAAAATATTGCTACAGTCACGATACAGGGAACATATAACAGAGAATAGTGAAAGAAAAACATAATAAAAAATCTTTTCCCAACCTCGTAGGGACGTTGCATAACAAAAATGCGTTTCATGTTGTCTCTTAGCCGTTAGCGGAGCTTTGCGCCAGCAAAAACGTCCCTACATTGTGGTTAATGAATGTTACTTGATATTATCCATAAATTCATATAATCTAACTCTTAATTTCTGAAAATTTACCGAAATATTAAGGTATAAAGTCTCTCCATTCATGGAGAAAAAAGAAAAAAGAAAAAAAATCATTTTAGCCCAATCCTATCGGTTATAAGAAGAGGTAATTATTAATTATTAATTGTTAATTTCTTAGCAATAGGCATCCGCCAACCAGTGCCAAAAGCTCGCTCGCTAATTTTTAAACCAGGGGGTGCTTGTCTACGTTTAAATTCTGCCCGCATCACTAACTTCAGCACTTTATTTACTACCTCTGAGTCATGTCCTGCTGCAATAATTTCTGCTAAAGATTCGCAGTTTTCTACTAACCGAAATAAGATATCATCTAATACTTCATAATCAGGTAAAGAATCTTGGTCTTTTTGGTCTTCTTTTAACTCAGCACTTGGAGCTTTTGTCAGAATATTTTCGGGAATAATATTTTGCTTTTGAGTAATTAGTAAATTTTCGGAACCAAAGAATTTTTGATTAATATTAACCGCCTGTTGATTCAACCACTGACACAGAGAATAAACGCGAGTTTTCGGAACATCAGAAATTACTGCTAATCCACCATTCATATCACCATAAAGAGTACAATAACCAACTGCCATTTCTGACTTATTGCCTGTAGATAAAAGTAAATTACCAAATTTATTAGAAATTGCCATTAATAAATTTCCCCGAATCCGAGATTGAATATTTTCTTCAGCAATACCAAAGTTTGTACCTGCAAATAAATCTGCCAAACTATTGTCATAACCTTTCATTAAATCCCCAATAGATATAAGTTGTTTAGCAATACCCAAATTTTCTACTAATTCCAAAGCATCTTTAACAGAATGATCTGAACTGTAGGGAGAAGGCATTAAAATAGCAAAAACATTTTCCTTTCCTAATGCAGCAGTAGCGATCGCTGCGACTAAAGCTGAATCTATTCCTCCACTTAAACCCAGGACAACTTTGGAAAAACCACACTTTCGCACATAATCTTTTACTCCTAAAACTAAAGCAGACCAAATTTCTTCATCTTCACTTTCTGGCAAATTTATACTTTCAAAATTTACTGAAGTTAAATCTTTTTTGGCTGAATTAAATTCTACTACTGCCTTACTTGTTTCAAAAGCTTTAGCACGATAAATAACATTCCCAGCAGAATTAAAAACCACACTACAACCATCAAAAATCAAATCGTCATTCCCACCTACTTGATTGACATAAATAATTGGTATTTGATAACGATTTGTACTATGTTCTAACATTGCCTCTCGCAATTTTTGTTTGCCAACTCGATAGGGAGAAGCTGACATATTAACTACAAAATCAACCTGTTGTTCTGCTAATTCTTTCATGGGGTCGCAAGTATAATTTCGCTTTCCCCAAAATTCTGCATCATTCCACAAATCTTCGCAAATAGTCACACCAACTTTAGCTGAAGATTCTGAGCTGTTAGGAGAAACTTCTAATGTGAAAAAATCGCTAGTTTTGCCTGGTTCAAAATATCGGTCTTCGTCAAATACATCATAAGTAGGCAAAAGTCGTTTATGAAATATTTGTTTGACTTTTCCATTAGTTAATAAAGCTGCACTATTAAATAATGATTTTTCTCCTTTTTCAGCAGCTTGAGAATTAAAAGTTACAGTTCCTACTAAAACAGCTATTTCTGATGGTAAATCTTTAGCTAAACCTTCTAATTCGACACCAGCAGCTTCAATCAAACTAGGATAAATTAATAAATCTCGTGGCGGATAACCTATCAATGACAATTCTGGAGTTATCATCAACTTAGTATCTAAACTTTGTGCTTTTTGTGCTGCTTCTAAAATTAATTTAGCATTACCAGAAATATCACCAATAATAGGATTAAGTTGAGCGATCGCTATTTTCATAATTTTTACATTATTAGAGATTGTGTGTACAATAAATATAACAAACGGGATAGGCAAAGTTGCAAACCTTGATGATATTTGGCAAACAACAAATATTATTTCTGTTACTAAATCTTCTGATTATTAGAGTAATAATGGATCAAAAAATAATTGCATTATGGTCTACTCCTCGCTCCAGATCCACAGCTTTTGGGTGGATGGTTAAGCAAAGAGGTGATTTTTTAGTACTTCACGAACCTTTTGGTCTTTCAGCATACTATAGTGAGGAACGTATTTTTAATCGTGTGCCAGATATTGCATCACAAGCAGAATATAATTATCAGAATGTATTGCAAGAGTTAAAGGTAAAATCTCAGAATAACAGATTGTTTATTAAAGATTTTCCTTTACACTTTATGCAAATTGTAAATAATGAATTTATTGATTATTTACAGCATACTTTTTTAATTCGCAATCCAGCTCAAATGCTACCTTCCTATTATTATAAAATGCCCGATCTTGATTTTGAGGAATGTGGTTATAAACAACTTTTTGAACTTTTCAACAAAGTCATTGAGCGTACAGGTAAAATTCCTGTTGTTATTAATGCTGACGATATTGTAGAAAAAACAACAGATATAATTAAGGAGTATTGTTCGAGAATAGGTATTCCGTTTATACCAGAAGCATTAAATTGGAATCCTCCTGGCAATTCTAATGAAATAAGTTGGTGGGATAATGGAAGTTGGCATGACAATTTACGAATTAGTTATGGGTTTCAAAATACTGAGAAATCTTACTTAAAAATTCATCAAGATCAAAAATTGCTTTCTCTCTACAATTTGTGTATGCCATACTACGAAAAGCTGAACCAACACCGTTTATTGGGAGGAAAATGAATAAGGGACGGAAATAGTCTGAAAGGAAATACGAATTTTACGGATTTAGACTAAAGTGAAAATAAGACTGTAAATTATGATTCTAAGCAGCAAGTAAATCAGAATTGAAAATTTTCCCATATCCTTTAAATTTTATGAGGTGAATTTTTATCCTGTCTCTTGTTACTTTCTTAACTCATTAAACTACAAAATCTTATCCTATTTTCTCCTTGCTTATTTCTTCTTCTTTACATAAACTATTACCGCCAATCATTTTCATAAGTCAATTTTAGGACAATCACAAAATGGAAATTAAAGCAGCAGTAGCTTTTGAAGCAGGAAAACCATTAACCATAGAAACTGTTAATTTAGAAGGCCCGAAAGCTGGAGAAGTAATGGTAGAAATTAAAGCAACCGGAATTTGTCATACCGATGCTTATACTCTTTCCGGTGCTGACCCCGAAGGTTTATTCCCAAGTATTTTAGGCCATGAAGGGGCAGGAGTTGTTGTCGAAGTTGGGCCTGATGTCACAACCCTTAAACCAGGAGACCACGTTATCCCTCTCTACGTTCCAGAATGTCGTCAGTGTGAATATTGCCTCAGTATGAAGACCAATTTATGTCAAGCAATTAGAACTACTCAAGGTCGTGGTGTGATGCCGAATGGTACAAGTAGATTTTCATTAAATGGCGAAATGATACATCATTATATGGGAACTTCAACCTTTGCTAACTATACAGTATTACCGGAAATTTCTTTAGCAAAAATCCGAGAAGATGCTCCTTTTGACAAGGTTTGTTATATAGGTTGCGGGGTTACAACTGGCATTGGAGCTGTTATTAATACTGCCAAAGTAGAGGTAGGAGCAAAAGTAATTGTATTTGGTTTAGGAGGTATTGGTTTAAATGTAATTCAAGGTGCAAAAATGGTAGGTGCTGATATGATTGTTGGGGTTGATATTAATCCTGCAAAAGAAGAATTAGCCAAAAAATTTGGCATGACACATTTTGTTAATCCCAAAGAAATAGAAGGAGATTTAGTTCCTTATTTAGTAGATTTAACAAAGGGAGGTGCCGACTATACTTTTGAATGTATTGGTAATGTTAATGTGATGCGTCAAGCTTTGGAATGTTGTCATAAAGGTTGGGGTGTTAGTGTCATTATTGGTGTAGCAGGTGCAGGGCAAGAAATTAGGACTCGTCCGTTTCAGTTAGTAACAGGAAGGGTGTGGAAAGGTACAGCTTTTGGAGGAGCAAAAGGTCGTACAGATGTACCGAAAATTGTTGATTGGTATATGGAAGGGAAGATTAATATTGACGATTTAATTACTAATGTTATGCCATTGGAAAGAATTAATGAAGCTTTTGATTTAATGCACGAAGGTAAGTCTATTCGGAGTGTTGTAACTTTTTAAAGAAGGCAGAAGCATAAAAATAATTTTTCACAGGGATGCACGGATTATTTTTGTAGGTTGGGTTGAGGTAACAAAACCTAACGTTGTCAACTCAAAAGTTCCAAGTTAAAACTCAAAAATTGAAAGATAATATTTGTAGGTTGGGTTGAGGCCAAAAAAACTCATACGGTCAACTCAAAATTTCCAAGTTAAAACTCAAACATTAAAAGATGATATTTGTAGGTTGAGTTGAGGTAACTAAACCAAACATTGTCAACTTAGAACGGTTTTTTTATGGGTAGACCACAATGGTTCCATGGAACGTCCTGACAAAGTTTTGATTTTGACTATCTGCTTCATCTATCTGAAAAGCACTATAAAATTTCCAAGTTAAAACTCAAACATTAGATAATATTTGTAGGTTGAATTGAGGCAAAAAAACTCATACGGTCAACTCAAAAGTTCCAAGTTAAAACTCAAAAATTGAAAGATAATATTTGTAGGTTGGGTTGAGGCCAAAAAAACTCATACGGTCAACTCAAAAGTTCCAAGTTAAAACTCAAACATTAGATAATATTTGTAGGTTGAATTGAGGCAAAAAAACTAATACGGTCAACTAAAAAGTTCCAAGTTAAAACTCAAACATTAGATAATATTTGTAGGTTGGGTTTCGTTACCTCAACCCAACATTGTCAACTTAGAACAATTTTTTTATGGGTAGACCACAGTAGTTCGATGGAACGTCCTGACAACGTTTTGATTGTGAATATCTGCTTCATCTATCTGAAAAGCACTATAAAAGTTCCAAGTTAAAACTCAAACATTAGATAATATTTGTAGGTTGAATTGAGGCAAAAAAACTAATACGGTCAACTAAAAAGTTCCAAGTTAAAACTCAAACATTAGATAATATTTGTAGGTTGGGTTGAGGCAAAAAAAACTTAATACTGTCAACTCAAAAATTCAAATTCAAGATTATAGCTATAAGTATTCAGCACTCAGCAGTCAGCTTGAGTAAAAACTTTACAGGTAATAGATTTGAAGTTTTAGAACAGTCAAAAAAATATTTGCATAGTCCTATATAACAATCATATTTCAGTTGTAAGATTTTAGTGGTAATTAGAACTTAGAACTCAGGAGTTAGAATATAAAAGGATTTTGATTGCTCTTAATTGTTCTTAAATATCTATCAAAATCATTCCTGATTGCCATGGTATTTTCAGGCTGTGTATTGAGGCAATGTATCAAGATACCGTAGAGTTTTTGTTGGATTGCGCTGCCGCTTTTCATGTCGGCGACAGCCAAAACCAAACCTACAACTCAAACTACAATCAACAATAATTTGATTAACATTCAAGCAAGGGATTATTTTTTCTATATAAACTCTTTGGATTTAATAAAGGTAATTTTAAAACCTCAATCCAATCTATCAGTTGAAAATCTGTTTCTAAATCTGAATCATCTTTAAATGCAGTAGTCAAAATCTGATTAACTGCTTTAGCAATAAAATGTTCAACTAACCAATCATAAGTCCGTTCTAAATTTCGGTCAAACTCCAAATAAATTGCACCTATTAGAGCTTCAAACATTTGAGCTAAAATTTTATTCTGCTCACTTTTATGCTTCCATTTATAACTTTTTCCCAATAGAGAAAACTCCCTCAACTTTAAATCTCTAGCAAATTCAGACAGCATATTTCTACTGACAAGATCGCTTTCTATAATAGTCAGAGTTGCTTTACCTAAACTAGAAAAATTGTCTGATAAATAATTACTAACAATTCGACAAAAAACTACATAGCCCAAGTTGGCCAAACCCTGATGCTCTAGAGCCTGTTGTTTTTGTTCTGGCCTAATAATATTAGTCCCATCATAAATGTGATTTGGATGAGTTAGAGCAATCTCCAAAAGTTCAGGATGTTGAAATTGGGGGATGGCTATACTCACTTTTTTTACAGCCTCAATATTTAAGCCCATAATATTATCCAATTCTCCATAAAAATGGTAATTTAATTAATCATTACTACAATCTCCTAGCAGATAATTACAGAATAGTTAATTATTTAATAATATTTGTCTCAAAAAAGTCTGAGAGATTGTTTTTAAAGTAAATCTAAAAAAGGGGATAGAGAACAACTTAACTGAGAACAGGGAATAGACAAGAATATACAGCTATTTGCAACTATAAAATTTCCACTATCAAAAAGGACTGAAATATAGTTAGCACTTTGTAGCAGTTTTATCACCAAAAAATAAAGTTTCAGAGAGTATCTTTCATTAATTAATAATGGATAATGAATAATGAATAATTACCTCTGGTTAAAACCCCAACGGAATTGAATATAAGGAAATTTCGGATTTTCTTGCCTTCAGTTTTAGCTGGAGGTACTGTTAACGCAGTTCCGACCATAGGAGGCTAACTGAATTGCGCAGTTCCTCCGGAGGAGGCTAACTGATAACTTAAATGACTTATGTCTACAGAAATTAAACTTGTTAAACAACATCAATGCTTTGGTGGCACAGTCAGCTATTATTTCCACTCATCTTCCGCCTGTAATATTGAGATGCGTTTCTCAATTTATCAACCACCGCAAGCGAAATTAAAATCCCTTCCAGTTCTGTATTTTCTTTCTGGTTTAACCTGTACTGAAGAGAACTTTATGGCTAAAGCAGGAGCGCAACAATTTGCTAATAAATATGGATTAATTTTAATTGCACCAGATACAAGCCCACGCAACACTAATATTGCTGGAGAGGATGATGATTGGGATTTAGGTACAGGTGCAGGATTCTATATTAATGCTACTTCAGAACCGTGGAAAAAGCATTATCAAATGTATAGTTATGTCGTTGAAGAATTACCAGAAATTATTACCAAAAATTTTCCTATACAACCAGATAAGCAAAGTATTTTCGGTCATTCGATGGGAGGTCATGGAGCATTAATTTGTGCTTTAAAAAATCCAGAAAAATATCAATCTGTTTCGGCTTTTGCTCCAATTGCAGCACCTATGAGTTGCCCTTGGGGTGAAAAAGCTTTTACCAATTATTTAGGTACAAATCAAGAAAATTGGCGTAATTAT
>NZ_JAAHGT010000479.1 GCF_010672385.1 Okeania sp. SIO2F4 | reverse complement strand
AGAACTAGCTCCTAGTAAATTAGAAGTTCCTTTGCTTGCAGAAGCAAGACTAGCAGTAGCAACACTACCCACACCAGATATACCTTTATTTTCTAAATCTGATACGGTCGATTTGTCAACTTCCTTCTGGTAGAACATCTGTTCCGTGTCGCGATCGCGACGAGGTTGAACAACTACCCATTGATTAGCTGCTTCTGTTTCTGTAGGTAAAGCTTCTAGATAAGCTTGAACGTGCTGATCTGCAAAATAGTCTTTCAAAGAAGCTGACTTGTCAGACAAATCACGGAAATGTGGAAATACCTCCTCGCTCAACCAATGTTCAGCATAAAGACATAGACCAGGCAATAAATCTGGAGATTCTTGAGAATTTTCTTTAATAAAGGATAAGGGTTCGTTTTCATGGCTAAGTTCTAATGAACGACTAGCCTCTTCAGTTTGCCCTAAAAGTAAAGCACAGACAGATTTTTCTAAATTTACATCTTGACTGCGACCCAATTGCATTAACATCAACTTAGCCTTACGAATCAAGGCTGGTTGTTTTTGAGCAAACCCTTGAGCTAAAAAAGTATAAACTGCTAGGTATGTACCTACTGCCGAAGGACGATGAGCTTCTGCCTCAAATAATTTCTTTTGTTCTGATGTGGTTAAGTGGTGACGTAGTTGCTGAACAAACTTCAGAAAATCTTCTATCCCAAGTCCAGATTGATCTTCACCTTGACCATCAATTCCACCCCGTTCATTCAACATATCTTGAAGAATTTCTAGCCCACGGCGACGGTCTAGAGCTATTTTCTCTGGTAATGCTATTAACTCCATTACTCTATAAGGACGTAACTTATAAAGGTCAGCTTGTATCTCCCCTCTAACTTGGACAAACAGATTTTCTCGCAGTAATAATCCCTGGCCAGCTTCTAAAGTTGTGGCCGCACTTTCATATTGTCCTTGTTGCCATTGTTCTCTGCCCAGTTCTAAATTAGCTAAAGCAACTGTAAGGACAATATCTGGCAGAACTAATGCTGGATCGCCAAAACGTCCATCTTTGATAGCAATATTATTATTAGTAAGATAAGGATGAGTAAGTTTTAATACCAGCTCGTATTCTCCTAGTTCGTGTAAAATTAGGATTGCTCCCACAAATTGTGGATCTTCTATTTCGATACTTGGAGTGTTAGGGTCAAACTCAGAGCTACTTATCGTCTCTCTACCTTGAGAGTTTATCGTTTTTGCTAACCGTCTAGAAGCTATTGTGGGGATAACTTCTTCTGTTTGCTGAAGTTTTGTTTCTTTTTCATCTGGTCGGTCGAGATTTCTCTTAGAACTTGGAGTTAGTTGTTGTGTTTCTGGTTCGTAGGTTTTAGCCAAAAAGCTTCCATCGTAAGTTTGGCGTTGTTCTGGCTCAGACAGAACAGCATAAGCCTCATCTATAAGTTGTTTACGGGCAACTATTGTTGCCTCAGAATACTCCCTTCTAGGAAACTGCTGGGTGCGATCTCGATGTGCCTGCCGTAACTGTTCGGCAGTAGCCTGAATTGGTAAACCTAAAATTCGGTAATAATCTAGTGGAATCCGCACAGTGCATTTCCTCAAAGGCGAGTTACTATATTACTTAATAATATCCTTTATTGTTCATTAACAGAGGTGTTTTTTATTACTTTAGAGCAATTTTTTTGATGCTCATCACTTAATGGTCTAGGATTTTTGCACCGATAAACATTAAAGGTTTAAAGGATAATCTACTAATCCTTAAATTTTAACCTAAAAATTTCATAGAAACACTTTATTAATTTTAGCATCAAAATTTTCAGGATCTAAAAATTATTCTTAAAATTATAAGAGCATATTCTCTACTTATATCTACTATCTACAATTATCTAAAATTTTTTCAAAATTGTTGCCATTCATCTGATATGTCGGGCTAACTTCCCACAAAGTATAACTTTTTTACCCAACTTGAACAGCAAAACTTAAGACTTATTCCATTAAGCCTGTACTATACAACAATTAAGCTTATAGTGTATAACAAGCTAGTAAAATTTATTTACTCTCATACACAATTTCTAGATATGCTACTTAATTGATCAAATGATCAAAAATAAATTTGCGCAACTTGTGGAGACGAGTAATGTTAACTTTAACATTGGAGACTTTTGCTAAATATGTCTTTTCCAACATTCCAACATTAAATTTATCACTAATTATACTAGCCTAGGAAAAATCCAATGATCCAAGAACGTACCTTACCTGCTTTTAACACCAATAGTATAAAAATTAGTAAAGAAGAAGCATTAATACTTTACGAAGATATGGTTTTAGGACGCTTGTTTGAAGATAAGTGTGCTGAGATGTATTACCGAGGCAAAATGTTTGGTTTTGTTCATCTTTACAATGGACAAGAAGGGGTTTCTTCCGGTGTAATTAAAGCTATGCGGCAAGATGAAGATTTTGTTTGTAGCACTTATAGAGACCATGTTCATGCTCTAAGTGCTGGTGTACCAGCACGGGAAGTGATGGCTGAATTATTTGGTAAGGCCACAGGCTGTTCTAAAGGCCGAGGTGGTTCGATGCATATGTTCTCGGCTGCACATAATCTATTGGGGGGTTATGCTTTTGTTGCTGAGGGTATTCCTGTGGCGACTGGGGCAGCTTTTCAGAGTAAATATCGTCGGGAAACTATGGGAAATGAAACTGCTGACCAAGTAACGGCTTGTTTCTTTGGGGATGGGGCTTGTAATAACGGCCAGTTTTTTGAATGTCTAAATATGGCTACATTGTGGAAACTACCCATTATTTATGTAGTAGAAAATAATAAGTGGGCAATTGGTATGGCTCACGACCGTGCTACTTCTGAACCTGAGATTTACAAAAAAGCTCATGCTTTTGGTATGGTTGGTGTGGAAGTTGATGGTATGGATGTATTGGCGGTGCATTCTGCTGCTCAAGAAGCTGTGGCCAGGGCTAGGGCTGGCGAGGGACCTACTTTAATTGAAGCTTTGACTTATCGGTTCCGAGGCCATTCTTTGGCTGACCCTGATGAATTACGGGATCAAGAAGAAAAAGAATATTGGTTTTCTCGTGACCCTATTAAGCAATTTACAACTTACCTGAAAGAAAATAATTTGGTAGATGTTGCAGAGTTAACTGCTATCGATCAAAAGATTGATAAGTTAATTACTGAAGCGGTTGATTTTGCCACAGATAGCCCAGAGCCAGGGTCAGATGAACTTTATCGCTATATTTTTGCTGAGGATTAATTAACTAAGTTGTTGATTGACAGCAGTTTTGGAGTTGATGAGGTACAAAGTTTTATGAGTTTAGGGAACAAGGAAAATAGATTAATCTTAAACTGTACCTCACCATTATAAAAAGTGCTTTAATTGTAATTAAACTGACATTCCGCAAATCAGCTTGTAATATTACAAGTAGTATAAAAATCTGTAACTGACAAGGTATTTATACTACATAGCTCGTATTCATTGACTTTTCTCATGAGTCAAATTCTCAGGAAAATATTAAGTATTTATGCTTAATTATTTACTCCTATTGACCACCATGATTTTCTCCTGACTCCTGTAGGGGCGAATGGCCATTCGCTGACCCAGAGCTTCCGCTTTTTCCTGCGGAATGCTCCGCAACATATTTGCAGAGCATTCTGCCCTTACAACTCCTGACTCCTGATTTTTTCTACTACATTTTGAAGTGCAGAATGTTAGGATTAAACTTTATCTAAAAATTTGGCAATTGGGTTTCTCGTTAATTTAGTTAAAAAGACTGTCTTAGATGTAGAAACCCTAATTAGGTTAAGTAAAAATTTAAAGTTTATTTGCTATAAAATTTTCAGGAAACTTGACAGAAAGAATTGCATTTTTTTCACAAGATAATATACAGCAGTTCTCATATTAATGAGATACAGTATTTTTTCTTTTCCCTATTGCCTATTGCCTAACATCCACAACTTGTGTATCTCACCATTTTGATAAAGGCTATATACTTTCATTCCTTTTTGCCTAATTATATAGATATTTTATAAACAACTCTTTTTAGTCGTAGTGTAGTAATAGGCAAGTTTATTAGGATAATTATAATTTTTCTGAATTATAAAAAAATCATTTTAAATAACAATTTTTTTAGTAATTACGATATTTAATATAAAATTTATGCATAGATAGTTAGATCCTAATCTGTTATTTATTCCTATATTGAAAAAGTAGATGGTTTGGATGAATTGTAAAAATCAACCATTTTTGTTCTATTTTTAATATATTTACCTTTCCTAGTTCCGGTGGAATTTATAGCATTTTAGGAGTTGCGTCACGATCTGCAATATTTTATGAAATTGGGATAATGCTTTTGCACTACAAAAACAATCAAGAAATCAAATGACATAATTTAAGCAAAAAATAAATACCAAATCAAACTAATTTCAAACAATACAAGTATATGATATGGGCATCAATAAATACAATATATTTGGTCATTGCGAGAGACATTTGTAGATTATTGCTTTAGGAAAGTGACCCCACTTAACTATTATTTATTTCCTTGTTAATGTTGGGTAAATGTTTTTCCTGCTAGTTTTATAAATATTACATTTGAGGAAACTACCAAATTAAAAATCATCAAAAAATCAATATAAAATCAAATAAATGTTAAATAATTATTGTTTTGGCAGAAATTAGTAGTAATAGTAAATAAATCGTGAATTTATGCCAAAAATAATAGCAACTTGATGTTATTAAAAAAACCGGATAAATATTTTAGGGATTGTAAATATACTAAAGTCCAAAATATCGCAGATTAATATATAGCATTTATCCAATAGATGAGGTACACAAATTTTAGAGCTTACAGCAGTTTTCATTTTAGTAGACTACTGTAGTAGCTAGTCTAGACTAAAATTGTGTGTAAAACTTCCCCCTCTCCTTGCAGGAGAGGGGTTGGGGGAGAGGTCTTCATTAACTCGCTCTTTACCCACATTTTAAAGCTAGACACGCTAGTAGAGAGGGTTGATGGAATTGCCCTAAAGGTTGTCCTTTTGATTGTAGGTCATCTATCAGAAAACCAAAGACTGGAAATACCGGATCTGGGAAACAAAACTGTATCTCATTAATTATGAGAAAGGCTAGATATGATATATATGCAACTTAATATTGTAATTCGATGATGAAAAGTAACTCCCAAAACTTAAGCAGATCAAACAAAAAATTAAGGCATGAATTTTAATGACTCTGAAATACTAAGCATCAGGCTCGAATTACTAATTATAGGAAGTGTTAAATTTAATCTATCACTGTCAAATATAAATCCCTTTACATTCAAGAGTATACAGCAAGGGAGTTCCAAGTAAAAAAATATCCCTTTGAACTGAACTTACGGTATCAGGGGAAGTAAAAAGTAGATCGAGTCCATACATTAGAATAATTGATTTTTTCCTATTCTCTAAGTAATAGACTAGACAGATATTGTAGGAAAATTCAAATAAAACTTCTCCATCAGGAGAAAAAACTCTCATTATTCATTCTCAACAAACTAACCAATTATAAATAAATGACCATGAAAAATACAACAGGCAAAGTGTTTTGGAAACAACCTTTAACTTATTTATTACTACTAGCGGGAGCGGTCGGAGCATTGTTAGGTGAGCGCCTGATATTCCAGACAAGTAGATCTCCGGAAAACTCAAGCCAGCTTACTCAATTATCAGTTACTCAATCCCCTAGCAAAACTGATGGTACTTCTAACTCAGAAAGATCTAGTTGGTTACCAGTTAGAGCTCCTATTTCCAATGGCAACTTTATTGTAGATGCAGTCCAAAAAGTTGGCCCGGCAGTGGTCAGGATTAATGCTTCTCGAAGCGTCAGCCAAAGACCTAATATGTTTGGCAGGGGAATACCAGAAGATTTCTATGGTTATGAATCTCCTAGGTCACCTTCAGGTCGAGGGGTTGAGCAAGGAACTGGTTCTGGTTTTATCATTAGTTCTGATGGTAATATTCTGACTAATGCTCACGTTGTAGAGGGTTCCACTACCGTAGAAGTAGTTCTCAAAGATGGTCGTCGCCTTCAAGGTAGAGTTTTGGGCACAGATTCTGTAACTGATGTAGCAGTAATTAAAATTGATGGTGATAATCTTCCCACTGTTTCTGTTGGAGATTCAAATAATCTACAACCTGGAGAATGGGCGATCGCTATTGGCAACCCCCTAGGTCTGGATAATTCTGTGACAGTGGGTATAATTAGTGCTACAGGTCGTTCTAGTAATGATGTGGGTGTTCCAGATAAGCGGGTAGGATTTATTCAAACGGATGCTGCGATTAATCCTGGAAATTCTGGTGGCCCTCTATTGAATCAAAATGGTGAGGTAATTGGCATTAATACAGCTATTATTGATGGTGCCCAAGGTTTAGGATTTGCAATTCCTATTAATAATGCTCAACAAATTGCTCAACAATTAATTAGGGTAGGTAAGGCAGAGCACGCTTATTTAGGTATTGCCATGCAGACTTTGACACCGGAACTTAAGCAAGAACTTAACCGAAACTTCAATACAAATATTCAGTTATTCACTGACCAAGGGGTATTAGTAATGCAAGTTGTTCCTGGTTCTCCTGCTGATAAAAGTGGTTTAAAGCCTGGGGATATAATTCAAAAAATTGATAATCAAACTATTAGTGAATCTGAAAATGTGCAACAAATTGTTCAGAACAAAACAGTCGGTAGTTTGTTGGAATTAGAAGTTAATCGGAATGGTCAAAACTTGAATTTTCAGGTGCGAACTGGAAATTTACCATCTAGATTAAGAGGATAGATATATAGAAGCAATTTGGTATATTTGCAAAGTGGCATAGGAGTCAGGAGTCAGGAGTCAGGAGGAAAGAGAATATAGAATAGGGGAAAAAGGTAGAAAAATGTCCCCAAGCTTCACAATCTCCCCCTACTCTTTACACTTTCCCCTATTCCCACACGGACCACACTCCCGTTTATAGATCCGCTTAGGGATTCTATATAGTATTTCTCAGTCTTTTGAAGTAAATTGAGTTGAGTTATACTCAGGCTGTTAATTGAGAAACTATAGTTCAGGGTAGTTGAAAACTGCTGTTTTGATTTTATCAAAACTATAACGTCTTAGATAAGTAGTTTTGAGGACTGAAAAATCTGTAAGTCTTGAAAAAGTAGGGATTCATTAATGGATAATGGATAATGGATAATGGATAATGGATAATTACCTCTCCCTTTTAGGGAGAGGATTGACGCGGTAGGGAAAAAATTTATTTTTTTCCCCTTTATTGGGGAGGCTTTAAAGGGTGAA
>NZ_JAAHGT010000478.1 GCF_010672385.1 Okeania sp. SIO2F4 | reverse complement strand
TCCTAAAATATCTCCAGGATTCGCAGAATTAATTGTATTTCTCAAATCTTCTGGCAAACTAGCTAAAGTAACTCCACCCATAATGCCATTAAAATTTTTATCATTTGTGACTGAATATTCTTTAGCTAAATCTTCAAACTTTCCCCCTTCTGCCACAATTTTTCGATGCAAAGCATCTGCTAATTCTTTATCTTCGACTACAATTCTAGATAAAATTACATAATCCAGACCTGCTTTACGCTCATTAAAATATGCTTCTATTTTTTCTGAAGTAATAGAATCTCTTAATTGTTTCAGTTTAAAAGAATTTGCTATTTGTGCTTCTAAAGCATTATAACTAATTCTATTTTGTTGTAACCATTCTTGAAATTTTTGTTGGTCTTCCAGCTTTCTTTGCAATCTAAAATCAATGATTGCCTGTTGAATAACTGCTGGATTTACATTCATATCTTCCCTAGATTGCAATTCTTTTTCTATCACATATTGACGGACAATTTCTGTGACAAAAGATTGTAACTTCCCAGAAGCTTGCAAATATTTTAAACCTTGCCCCCATGATAGTTGTTCTTCACCTATAGTTAATAGTGGTTTAGATTCCATTGGTAAAATTCCGCCCTTTTGCTAAATATCTTTACAAATAAATCTTAGTCTATGTTAATCCATAAAACTTAAAATCTGACCAACACAGTTTTTCTCATATATTTTATATAGAAGCCATTTGATATCTTTAGCACCTGGTACAGGTTTTTGGTAAAGGAGTCAAGAAGTCAGGATATCGAGAATACAGAATAGGAGAAAAGGTAAAAAAATGCCCCCATATTCACCACCTCCTCATACTTCTCCACTATATAGTCCCAAATGAGTTCTATAAAATCCTGATAATTACTATAGCCAAGTCCGCAGCGACTGAAACGGAGTGGAAGGAGGTAATCTCAGGAGTGGCGCGAAATTGCTTCCTATCCTAGCAAGGACAAATTTTCAACCGGATTTTATATGTAGGTGAAATAACTTCAGCTAAATTATAGAAATTTAGACTATACAGTTTCTCAGTTAATTTGACAACTTTTCAATCGGATTTTACATTAGGCGAAATAAATTCAGCTAAATTATAGAAACTTAGACTATCGCAATCCTAAATAGGTTGTGACAAATTAAAAAGTAGATAAAAAATCTGAAACTCCTACCTGTTCCCTGTTCACTGTTCCCTAAAAAGCAGTAAAATTTTTGACACGAATAAAATAGGTAGGATTGCTATATACAGTTTCTCAGTTAATTTGAGGCAAAGTAACTAGCCAGGAAAATAAACCTAAGACTGGGGAAACAGAAAAGCTCATAGCTGATGATTGATTACTAATTAGTATATAATACCAAACTATAGCTAATAGAATTGCGGCGATCGCCCCGATTAAAGTATTGATAATATTTACTACTTCATTTGTTAACCATTCAAACTGAGACTGCATTGTTGCCCCAATTACACTTTCTAAATTAGTAGCAATAAACGCTGAAATAACACAAAAAGCTATTCCTGTCAAATCAATTAAACCTACAGTCCAACCCAGGAAGGCGATCGCCACGGAAGCTACGATACCTGCTAAAGTCCCTTCTAAACTTACAGCACCCTCTGTTCCCCGCGGTACTGGTTGTAGAGTTGTAATTAAAAATGTCCGTTTACCGTAAGCTTTTCCTACTTCACTAGCACAAGTATCAGAAAGCTTGGTACTAAAACTAGCTACATAACCCAACATTAGTAAAAATGGTAAATTTTCTATGGGAGGATGATTTGGGTATAACACACCAATAACCCAAACTCCGACAGCACAAATAGCAGCAGTCAAAGCCGAACCCCAAACATTTTCTGGCCCTCTAGCTCCTTCCCGCTTTTCTGCAATTCCGGCAGCTTGCTTTTCGGCCATTCCAATACGAGTAACCCCAGAACCCACCAAAAAATAAAACACTACTACTGCATATCCAGGCCAACCCAAACTACCCCAAATTAAGACACCCAGTATCCAAGCATGAACTATTCCTGCTGGAGTTAACAATTTTTTTGGGGCAAAATAAACTAGACTAAGTAAAATAGTGTTTAAAATTATAGCTACTAACCAGGGATTCACAGAATTAATATTAGATAACATCGTATCTACCCACCGAAAACATCTGCTGTAATTTTAACTCGAAGGAAGAAGGAAGAGGATGGAAAAAGGGTGAATTAATTTGAGAGGCGCGAGAATATCCTAATAGTAATGGCGAATACTATAAAAAATATCCTACTTCTTGAATCAACCAAAATTTCCAACTGAATACTTCTTAACCCTTCCTATTAATATATTCTCAATTTTTTTTTTCAGTACAAAATAACATTTATACATTACAAGGAAATAACCATGAATCAAGTTCTTTTTCACTTAGCTTTTCCCGTCAATGATATTGCTCAAACAAAAGATTTTTATGCCAATGGTTTAGGTTGTGAAGTTGGGCGAGAATCTCCAAATTCAGTAATTTTAAATCTTTATGGCAATCAAATTGTTGCTCATGCTGCCAAAGAAACTTTAGAACCACAAAAAGGAATTTATCCCAGACATTTTGGTTTAGTTTTTACTCAAGAAAGTGATTGGGAAGCTTTGCTAGAACGTGCTGAAAAAAATAAATTAAAATTCTATCAGCAACCCAGACGAAGATTTACGAATTCTCCTTTGGAACATCGAACTTTTTTCCTGGAAGACCCGTTCCATAATTTGCTAGAGTTCAAATATTATTGTCATCAAGAAGCAATTTTTGGGTGTAACGATCGTCAAGAAGTTGGCGATGCTGTAGCAGTTTAAATTAGTTTGGTGTTAAACAATTAATAATTAGGGTTTAGTGAATAAGTATTATAGGTAAGGGTAGGAGTCAGGAGTCAGGAATTAGGAGAAATAGAAATTACAGAGGATGTAGTTGGAAGAATTGCCCCTTAATTTTTCTGCCCTTGTCTGCTAAAAATACTCATATTCTCAGGGATAGGAAGCAAAAAGCTTGTACTTTTTTCCTATAAAAAAGGCTAAAGTATTTATATGTAAATTTATATATAAATGCTTTTGGATTTAATCAGCAAGCCCTAATTAATAGTTACCTCTCCTCAAAATGGATAGGATTGATTAAAAGACTTTTTTTCTTTTTTATCCTTAACAGGAGAGGTTTTAAACCTGAATTGTTCAATGATTAATTACAGCAGATTAGGTGATTAATTTGGTACAACTGACAGGGTAAATTTTTTTGCTCATTCCCTATCCTCATACCTATCTTCCCTACCCTGTAATACCATTTCTCAAAAACTTTTCTACATTTTGTTGAGCTGGGGAGTAGGGGAGTTGGATGCAAAGTCCGTACAGATAAGTAAAAATATGAATAATTAATACGCCCCTTACTAATAATTATCAAAAAGGTTATTCGACCTGTATTAATTACTTAATAATTGAAGTGTTGTCTAAGTACAGCATTAGTTTTGGTAATTGGTATAAGGACTTTGCATTCAACTTTCCTACTATTCCCTACTTCCTAAAAACATCAATATAAGTACCTCATAACTTTGGAAAATACTGTATTTGTTAAATTCACAGCCAAATTCATAAATTAAGTTAAATTAGTACAAAAATAGTAATTACTGAATCAACACAACTGGATATTAATTCTGTTACCGAGAAATTGTGGGTATGCGCCTCCCCTTTTAAGGGGAAAAAAGCGGTCGTTTCGCTTCGCGACATGAATTGCTCGCAGTCCGTTAGGATGGGATGGCGAGGTCTCCTCGCTGGCCTCCAATCGACCAAGAGAAGAAAAAATTTTTCATGATTAGTCAATCCTCTTATTTTCAAGGAGAGGTAATTATTAATTATTAATTATTAATTATTAATTGTTGAAAGACCATACTCAACTACCAGAATCAGACTGTACATTTGTGAAAAACTTTCAGGAACATCATCAAAGTATTCTATTAACTGATTCTATCAAACCTACCCTAGATAAAATTCATCCTGACAGACAATATGCGATAGGTCAAGACTTTGGAATTTATTGGCGATTAACCGATCCTCCTCTCAGAGGATCTGAAGCACCAGATTGGTTTTATGTTCCCCATATTTCTCCTATTTTAAATGGAGAAATACGACGCTCTTATGTACTTTGGCAAGAATATATTGCTCCTCTCATTGTCTTAGAATTTGTTTATGGAAATGGTGCAGAAGAAAGAGACAAAACTCCACCAGAAATATCGGATTTTCAAGATGATAGAAAACCTGGTAAGTTTTGGGTTTATCAAAGAGGGATTAGAATTCCGTTTCACGGCATTTATGAATGAAGTTAAAAAAGCTGGTGTAGAATTATATAGTTTAGTTTCTAATGATTATGAATTGGTAAAGTCTAATGAACAGAATCATTTTCCCATTCCGCAGTTAGGTATTGACTTAGGTATTTGCCAGGGAAATTATCATAATATGGAGCTACCTTGGTTACGTTGGTGGGATAATCAGGGCAATTTATTATTAACTGGTGCAGAATGTACTGAAATATTCACTGAAAAGTTAGGTCAAATTCAAATAAATTCACACCAAGAATAACAGTAGAAATATTGATTATGAATTGGCGAAGTTTAATGAAAGGAATCATTTTCCCATTCCGCAGTTAGGTATTGACTTAGGTATTTGCCAGGGAAATTATCATAATATGGAGCTACCTTGGTTACGTTGATGGGATAATCAGGGCAATTTATTATTAACTGGTGCAGAATGTACTGAAATATTCACTGAAAAGTTGGGTCAAATTCAAATAAATTCACACCAAGAATAACAGTAGAAATATTGACTAATTGATTTAATGAACTGATAAATACATCTTTATTAGTAATTACCTGGTTGTTAAATCCACTTGCTAAAATCAATTATTTTCCTCTACTCCCTACTCCCTACTCCCTACTCCCTACTCCCTATTTGTATTTTGACTAATATTCTGCTTTTAATTCCTCAACAATTACTTTCAACACTTTTTCATCTGATATCATCCAAGCATGAAGTAAAACATCTATTTTGATATCTCTACCTACTGGTATTTGAGAACTTCTAGCAGGCACAATCATGGCATCATAAGGTGTCCAAATAGAGGTGAAATTTATTTGTTCTAATAAATCAATATCTTGGTTTAAATTTGAGAGAAAATCACTTTTCAGACGCATCTGCTTAGGTGCTGCTAAATTTGAAGCGTAAGCTGTTAATGTGCCATTGTGAGGAGAAGAAATAGTAATAAAACGTTCTACTTTATCAATACCTCCTAATCTTTGAACGTAGTAACGACTTACTATTCCTCCCATACTAAAACCTATTAAATCAATGGGTTGATTAGGTGGAAATGTTCTATCTACATAATCCGCTACTTGTTCTGCTAGTTTATCTAAACCTAAAATACCGTAATTAGGAACTAAGTTCAGACAATATACTTCCCATCCTAATTTTTTTAGGTATCGAGACATTTTATCGAATATTCTTATGGTGTCAAAAATTCCGTGGATTAATAACACTGGATTAGTTTTGTTTAAACTTTCCATATTACTTTTTGAATATTTCTAATTCTATATTTTAGGATGAGGCGATCGCTTTTCTTTCGTTCACTAGGACAGTATTTTTACTGGTATAGCGCGTAGCGCTAGGGAATAGGCAACACTTAACTGGGAACAGGGAACAGTAGAATATCAACGGGTTTCAGGATATAAAAATGTCCTAATCTTTGCTTCGACTACTATATAAAGTTTTTTTAGTGATTATTCTGTAAATTATGAAATATATGTAAACAATTACTAATTTTTCTACCTCTGAGTTTCCCCAGTCCCTAAACTTACGATGTATGTATTGTAGTAAATATAAAGTTTTATAAAGAAATATAGACAAAACTTACGCTAGCTCTTAACTTAACAATAGAGCATTAAGCTGTAAGCAATACTACAAAAAATCAAAAATCATTGAGGAGATAAACATCATGTTAGCTTTTATCGGAGGATTATTTGCCGGAATCTTCGGTATTTTTCCTTTTGGAAAAAAGTCTGATTATTTATTAGAATTTGACGATGCTAAAGGAAACAGTGCGCCCAAGGAAGAATCAACTCAAGCTAGTGTAGCAGCACCAGCACCCACAAAAACAGAAACTAAACCTGCTAGTTCTGAAACTCCAAAACAGACAAAAGCTAAACTTTCTGCTGCTAAAAAAGCTGAAAAAATCGCAGCAGCAGAAGCAAAAAAAGAAGCTAAAGCTGCGAAAAAAGCTGAAAAAGTTGAAGCACAACAACCAACTGCTCCTCAAGTAGCAGCACCACAACCTCCAATAACAAATTTTACAGTTTCTCAGAAAGCAGAAGAAGTAGTATTATTTGCTCCTAACTTTTTAATGCCAAAACCCACAGCAAAACGTCGTCGCCCCGGTCCTAATATGAGTATGTTCCGTAGCATGGCTAAGAGTATGAATTTACCAAGATAGTATTAGTAATAAATTTATCAAAATAATTGGGTTTAAAACTTCGCCTTTTTTGGGTTTAAAACCCCACCTTTTAAGGCGAAATGTTTTTGGATTGTTGCTTAAAATCCCCTTTACACGCAACAACTTCTTGCTTCTAACTTCTGACTTCTGACTTTGTTAACAAAGGGTGAATAAATTAGCTTTTAAATAAATAATTGCTATGTCATAACCCTAAGTTTTTAAGAATACTAAAGAACTATATAGTTGAAAAGCTGGGTCCCACATTGTTTCTATTTTACGGGATATATCAATCTGAGACTTCAGACGACTTAATAGTTGTGTATAATCTTGACTTGTTACTTCTCCAAAAGGAGTAAACTCAGACCAAGTTGTTACTTTACCTAATTTTTGGTCAATCATATTTACTAAGTCATTCCATTTACTTCTATTAGTAGTTTGTGGTGTTAATAGGAATTGCTCTTGAGTCTGAATCTTAGGAGTAATTCCTTTTTGATATTGATAATTTTGGTCACAAAATCTAATAATGCTACGGCGACTAGAAAGATGTAAATCTAATATATTTGCATAATCTTGAGTCATTTTCTTATGACGAATTTTTTGGGAACGTCGCCGAGGATCGTAATCCATTGCATCCATAAAAATAGGTAATAATCCTTCAACTTTTGCTACTACTTCTGACCAGTCAAAATTTAAACTTCCCATTTTATCTTCCTCATTTAAACAAACAATATTTGCCTGGGGAGAAATAGATTGAAAATATTGCACTCTGAAAATATGTATCTTTTCAATATCTGATATTTTTGCCCAAAACACAGGA
>NZ_JAAHGT010000477.1 GCF_010672385.1 Okeania sp. SIO2F4 | reverse complement strand
ATGATTATATAGCGCTTTTAAGCACCTTATCACCCTACATCGCAATAGACTCAGAACAACGTCAGACTTTATTTGCCAATTTGAGGACAAGTTTGGACAATGATTATGGAGATACTATTAACCTTTCTTACTTATCTGTGCTTCAGGTTGCTCAGAAAGCCTAATTTATTTATAGCATTGAGCTATCAGCTATCAGCTCAAGTCAAAACTATTGGTTGTAAAGGATTTCAATTGTATTAATGTTCTAATACCAATTTGATAAGTGTTTGTTACAAATGGTAGAAGTAATACCAATTTCAGAAAATATTGCTACAGTCATGAAACAGGGAATAGGTAACAGGGAACATGGAAAGAAAATAATAATAAAAAAAGAGGAAAAAATGTTTAATTTTGACAATTTATGGAATTTATAATTTTTTATTGTAGGAATAAATCACATACTTAAGATGTAACTTCCTTTTTTGAATTTGGTATAAGAAATAAGGAAGAAGCAAGAAGGGAAAAGGGGTAAATATTTAAAAAAAGGGAAAAACTATTGCTAAATCTTTCTAGCTCTCCCCATATCCCCACACTCCCCACCCTTCCCACACTCTTATTATCTAATTACACCAATGCTACCGGATTTGATATGACTTGCGCGTAGCGCTATATCAAGCAACCACAAAATTAACTAACTTTCCAGGAACTACAATCACTTTCTTAATTTCCTTACCTGCCAAATTACGCTGCGCTACTTCTGAGTCCCGTGCCAACTTTTCTAAAGTTTCCTTATCTGCTTTTGCCGGCACCTGAATAGTTCCCCTAGTCTTACCCTTAATCTGAATTACCAACGTAATCTCATCTACCACTAAAGCTTCCGGATCAAACTTCGGCCAACCATGAGTATGCACCGAAGCAACATTACCAGCAATTTGCCACAACTCCTCAGTCAGATGTGGTGCAAAGGGTGCCAATAACAACAGCAAAGTTTCCAAACCTTCCCCATAAATAGGAGAATCTTTACAACTAGCATCACTTAAAGCATTACTCAATTTCATCATTTCAGAAACAGCAGTATTAAATTGATAATCTCCATCTAAATCTTCTGTTACTTCCTTGATAGCAGTATGCACAGCACGTCGAACATCTTTCTCTGCTTTAGTTAGTTCTCTAGCAAACTTACCTTCTATCCAACTCAAACCCTTCTGCAAATCATCCTTAGTCTCTTGTTGAGTTTCCGAATGATTCAACTTAGCTTCTATTGCCACCTTGACATCAGTAGCAGCATAAACTTTCACCACATTTCTCAGTTTAAATGCAGAAAGATTTTTCGTTATTTCAGTAATCAAATATCGAGACCAATCTAAATCTTTCAAGTCTGCTTGAGTAATACCATTAGTTTTTGCTTTCAACTCACTAAAACTATTATTTGCAGAAAATTCCGTTACCAAAGACCACACTCGGTTAAGGAAACGAAACTGTCCTTGTACATCAGCATCATCCCACTCCAAATCTTTTTCCGGTGGCGCTTTAAACAAAATAAACATCCGCGCTGTATCCGCACCATATTTTGCCATTACTTCCAAAGGATCGACACCGTTATATTTAGATTTAGACATCTTCTCAAAGAAGACTTCTAATTTATCCCCAGTATTCGGGTCTTTCGGTTCTTCCGGGTTAACATCTGCAAACGGAATATATTTGTTAGTCACCGGATTTTTGTAAGTAATACCTTGCACCATTCCCTGAGTTAACAAACGCTCGAAAGGTTCATCAAAATTGCACAAACCTCTGTCGCGCAAAACCTTAGTAAAAAATCTGGAATACAACAAATGCAAAATCGCGTGTTCGATACCACCCACATATTGATCTACAGGCAACCAGTCATTTACAACTTCAGAGTCAAACACCTGCTGTTCATTTGTCGCATCTGGATAACGCAAATAATACCAGGACGAATCAATAAAAGTATCCATCGTGTCAGTTTCCCGTTTTGCGGTCGTACCACAACTAGGACAAGGAACATTCACCCAATCATCCAATTTTGCCAAGGGTGACGGACCGCGACCAGAAAATTCCACATCTTCCGGCAACTTCACAGGCAAATCTTCATCTGGTACAGGTACAGCACCACAGTTCGGACAATGAATAATAGGTATTGGTGCGCCCCAGTAACGTTGTCTAGAAATCAACCAATCCCGCAAACGATATTGTATGCGACCTTCTCCATAACCTTCGTCTTCAGCAAGTTCAATAATTGCTTTTTTAGCAAAGGTAGATTTTTCCCCGTTAAACGGACCGGAGTTAACCATAATACCAACATCAGTATAAGCTTCTGACATCTGATCGTCATCATTATCTGAATCATCTGCCACAATAACAGGTTTAATAGGTAAATTATATTGTTTGGCAAACTGGAAATCACGGACATCGTGAGCGGGTACTCCCATAACCGCACCTGTACCATATTCATAGAGTACATAGTCGGCGATCCAGATGGGAACTTCCTGATTATTAAATGGGTTAATAGCTTTGCCACCAGTAGGAACGCCACGTTTTGGTTTGTCTTCAGCGGTACGTTCTAATTCACTTTCGGCAGCCACTTCTTGAATGAAAGTTTCGACAGTGACTTGTTGTTCTGGGGTTGTCACCTCCGCTGTCAAAGGATGTTCGGGAGCTAAGACAACGTAACTTACGCCATAGACAGTATCGGGTCTGGTGGTGAAGACTCCGATTTTTTTATCCATCCCCACTATGGGAAATTCCAAATAAGCTCCGACAGATTTTCCTATCCAGTTCGCCTGCATCAATTTAACTCGTTCCGGCCAACCAGGCAATTTATCCAAGTCGTTGAGGAGTTGTTCCGCATAGTCAGTAATTTTGAAGAACCACTGACGCAACAATTTACGTTCCACTTTTGCGCCGGAACGCCAGGAACGACCTTCGCCATCTACCTGTTCGTTGGCCAGTACGGTTTGGTCGATGGGGTCCCAGTTAACAGCAGATTCTTTTTGATATGCCAGACCAGCTTGGAAAAATTGCAGGAATATCCATTGAGTCCAACGATAGTATTCGGGAGTACAGGTAGCGACTTCTTTTTCCCAGTCGATGGAAAAACCCAAACGTCTTAGTTGTTCTTTCATTTGGGCAATATTTTGCAGAGTCCATTTGGCGGGTGGGATACCCCGGTCAATAGCTGCATTTTCTGCAGGGAGTCCAAAGGCGTCCCAACCCATGGGGTGCAGGACACGATAACCTTGCATCCGTTTGAGTCGGGCAATGACGTCGGTAATGGTGTAGTTACGAACATGACCCATGTGTAAGTTACCGGATGGGTAAGGGAACATGGATAGAGCGTAGAATTTAGGTTGGTTGTTGTTTGTGGGGGTTTGATATTGGTTTTGTTCAGCCCAGGTTTTTTGCCACTTTTGTTCAATGGATACAGGGTTATATTTGGAATCCACCGTATTTTTCTCCGTAATTATCTTCAGTAATCTAGTTTTCTTGATTATTTTGACATAATTCCTCGACTATGAGGATTGATGGTTACATTATGCTACTGAATGTAATATATAAAGTTCGGAACAGCGATAAATTTTGTTAGTTGTGGAAAGATTATTGGTTAGTTCTAAACTGCATAAGTTCAGGAGAAATAGAACTATTAGTAGTCGGAGCGATCGCCTTTCTTTCTGTGACTCTTTGTATGTAAGATTAAAATTTCTGAAAATAATAGGTCATTTCAGTTATCAGTTATCAGTTATCAGTTATCAGTTATAAGTTATCAGTGAACCTCCGACTTAAAGTCGGAGGCTTGAAATACTGAGTTAAATATTTCTCTTGGTCGATTGGAGGCAAGCGAGGAAACCTCGCCATCCCATCCTAACGGACTGCTCCGCTTTCCGACCGCTTTTTCATCCCCTTAAAAGGGGAGGCGCATACCCTCATTTTTTGGTAAATACAAAAATAAGTATTAGCAAAAATCTCTGATAATTTAACTGCTTAGTGTTCCCAAAAAATCTACTAAAAACCCATGAATAATTACCCCAACTTTTCTTCTCATAACTATCAAATAATTAGAGAACTTGGTCACAATAATATTGGTGGGCGAGTCACTTATTTAGCGCAAAATATCAAGACTCAAAAAAAGGTAGTTATCAAACAATTTCAATTTGCAAAACTAGGAGCAAGTTGGGCAGAATATGATGCCTACTCTCAAGAAATTGCAGTCTTAAAAAGTCTCAATCATCCAGGAATTCCTAAATATTTAGATTCTTTTCAAACTACTGATGGTTTCTGCATGATTCAAGAATATATTGCAGCCGAATCTGCCGTAATTTATCGTCAGTGGCAACCTCAAGAAATTAAACAGATTGCTATTTCAATTTTGGAAATTTTAGTCTATTTACAAAGTAAACGAAAACCTGTTATTCATCGAGATATTAAACCAGAAAATATTTTAATTGATGAGGAGTTAAAAGTTTATTTAGTAGACTTTGGTTTTGCCAGAATGGGAGGAGGAGAAATAGCAGCAAGTAGTGTTGTTAAAGGTACGATGGGATTTATGTCTCCCGAACAAATATTTAATCGTCAATTAACAAGAAGTTCAGATTTATATAGTCTCGGTGCGACATTAATTTGTTTATTAACTGGAATAAAATCTGGAGATATTGGCAATTTGATTGATGCTGATTATCGGATAATTTTTCGTCATTTAGTACCACCATTAGAAAGGGGTTGGATTAATTGGTTGGAAAAGATAACAGAACCAAAATATACAGATAGATATAAAAATGCTAAGAAGGCTTTAGCTGCTCTTCGAGTTTTAGATGTCAATCGTTTACCGAAACTTAGAATTAGTCGAAAAAATCTAGAATTTGCTAGTAATAAATGGGGAGAAAAATTAACAGGTATTATACAGATTAGTAATCCAATTCCAGAAACAATTTTATGTGGTAGATGGGAAGTTGCTCCCCATGTTAATGACCCTCCTCATACTCCTTATGACCATAGTTGGATTTCATTTTCACCTCATAAGTTTGCAGGTAATAATGTCAAGTGTAAAATTATAGTAGATACCAGTAAGTTAGTAGAAAATACAATTCATAAAAGGGAGATAATTTTACATAATAATTCAGAATTAGAAAGTCTGAAGATAAATATTCAGGTGAAAACTGCTAGTGTTACTAAATTAGAAGCTAGCTCCGTTTTGATGTTCTTTTTTTGTCGCTTTCTCCTGGCAGTGGTTATATTTTACTGGTTTAGTTTATTGCAATTCCATCCTCTATCTATTGTGTTGGCAGCAATATCTATATTAGTATATGCTTTGAATTCCATAAACAACAACACTCTTAAAGAAATGGGTATTTGCTTTATAATACCCATAATAACTATTGTAAGTCTTATACTGATTCTAAGTATTCCAGGAGCTTTAATTCGGGTATTAGTTTTAGTCACACACATGTCATTAATATTATCAATGTCGGATGGTTTAGCTTCCCTGCATTTGTTTATTTTGGCAAAAACAATAATACCTAAAAACAAGATAAGTCACTTGTTCTCCGAAAGACAAGAAAGACTCATAACTCTTTTACAAATAGGACTAAACTTCAGCTTAATTATAACTTTTAAGATTTTTTCTGAAGTCATTCCTCAACTACACTGCTTTACTTTAGGAGAAATTTTAGACTCAGCAATAGTAGCGATCGCCTTGATGTCTTTGACTCTAATACCTCTAATTTATTTAATACTCAAACCTATGAAAATAATCGCTAAATACAGAAAATCTGAGCCAAATTTAATTAAAGCATAATCAAAATATAGCATTCTGGAATCTGATGCAAGAATTTAATTGCTTCCTATTCTCTGTTCCTTAAAAATCTACTAATTCCCATGAATAATTACCCCAATTTTTATAATTACGGCTATCAAATAATCAAAGAACTCGGACACAACCGTGCAGGTGGAAGAGTTACCTATCTTGCCACAGAAATTAACACTCAAAAAACAGTAGTAGTCAAACAATTTCAATTGACGAAACTAGGCGCTACTTGGGCCGAATATGATGGCGACGAACAAAAAATTAAAGTATTGAAAACTCTCCATTATCCAGCAATTCCTAAATACAGAAATTTTAGACTCAGCAATAGTAGCGATCGCCTCTCTTGCTGCTACTCTAATACCCCTAATTTACTTATTATTCAAACCTACCAAAATATTTTATCAATACAGAAAATCTGAGCCAAACTTAATTAAAGTATAAGTAGATAGGTGTAAATAAACCTCACTATGTAATGAAATTTTAGAGTAGTCGAAATCTTTGAGATTGCTTCCTTCCGCTCCGCTCCAGTCGCTGCGGACGTACTTGTAAATTTTTTCACTCTAATTACTATGAATAATTATCCCAATTTTTCCAATTACGGCTATCAAATAATCAAAGAACTCGGACACAACCGTGCAGGTGGAAGAGTAACCTATCTTGCCACAGAAATTAACACTCAAAAAACAGTAGTAGTTAAACAATTTCAATTTGCTACAACTGGAGCGCATTGGTCAGAATATCAAGCTTATGAAAGAGAAGTTCAAGTATTAAAAACTCTAGACCATCCCAACATTCCTCACTACTTAGATTCTTTCCAAACACCATCAGGTTTTTGCATGGTACAAGAATATAAAAACGCTACTTCTTTAGCAAACTTAGCAACCTCTCAAAAATGGCAACCCCAACAAATAAAACAAATAGCAATTTCAGTTCTAGAAATTATTAAATACCTCCAAAACAGAATTCCACCAGTGATTCATAGAGACTTAAAACTAGAAAATATTCTAATAGATGAACAGATGAACATTAGCCTAGTAGACTTTGGTTTTGCCAGGATAGGAGGAGGAGAAGTTGCTGTTAGTAGCGTAGTCAAAGGTACATTAGGATTTATGCCTCCAGAACAAATATTTAATCGGGAATTAACAACAGCATCAGACTTATATAGTCTCGGTGCAACATTAATTTGTTTATTAACAAATACCCCCGCAACAGAAGTAGGAAGTCTCATGGATGACATGGGAAAAATTAATTTTCAGCACCAAGTAAAGCACCTAAGTCAAGACTTTATTATCTGGCTAGAAAAAATGGTACAACCTAATTATAAAGATAGATATTCATCAGCAGAATTAGCCCTTGATGCTTTAATTCCCTTAAAAGTATTAGCCCCTTCTCAAACACGAAAGTTTACTCAAATAATATTGACGAGCATTCTTGGGTTTCTGGTAATTGGGAGTGCTGGTTTTAGTATTTTCAGATTTTATAATAATCAACTAAATAAACCCCTTGACTATATAAAAA